>QHZX01000310.1 GCA_003224835.1 Acidobacteriota bacterium
ACTGATTATTCTGCCACGACCGCCCGGAGTTTACCCGCGCACTCTTCCCGCAGTAGTCTTGCCGTTAACTTCATCCAATTGGCGAAATTCCTCTTCGCTCAGACGGATCGTCGCCGCGGCGACATTTTCCTCGAGATGCTCGGTCGACGAGGTACCCGGGATCGGAAGCATTTCGGGCGACCGCTGCAGAAGCCACGCGGTTGCGATCTGAATCGGCTTCGCGTGATGGGCATGCGCGATACGCGATAACACATCGTGCCCCACTCCTCCAGCGCCGAGCGGGAACCAGGGAATGAAGGCAATGCCATTTTGCTGGCAATAATCGACCACGAAATCCCACTCGCGATCAAAGACGCTGTAGCGATTCTGCACCGAGACAATTTGTGTAATTTTTCGCGCGCGCTCAATGTGCTCGCGGGTAACGTTGGAGAGTCCGATCAAACGAATCTTGCCTTCAGCCTTCAATTCGGCGAGAGTTTGAACCGATGCCTCGAAGGAGATCGCTGGATCGGGAGTGTGCAACTGATAGAGCTCGATGCGATTCACACGCAGGCGTTTCAGGCTGCCTTCAATGGCTTCGCGCAAATGTATCGGGCTCGAATCGTGGGTCCATTGACCGGGGCCGGGACGATTCCATCCGCCTTTGGTTGCGATCACGAAGCCTTTGGGATACGGGTATAACGCTTCTGCAATGAGTTCTTCACTCACTCCAGGGCCGTAGGAATCGGCCGTATCGACGAAGTTGATGTCCAGCTCCGCCGCACGGCGCAGTACCGCGATTGCCGCTTGACGGTCTTTAGGTGGACCCCAGATGCCAGGGCCCGTAAGGCGCATTGCGCCAAAACCCAGGCGATTGACAGTGACTTCACCGCCGAGTGTGACTGTGCCTGACGCCGCTGCAGTAATGCTTGCTACATGAGAGCTCATGATTGCCTCGCGAAACGGAAGTCTGAATTTAAAGCCAGGCTATGTGATTGATTCTTTCCTTATTAAGTTGCAGCAATTCCAGAGATCGAGGAGGGACGGTTTGCTTCCCCTATCATTTACAATAGGTACACACCTTTAATGTCCTCCCGCACTTTCACTCTCGACGAAGCGCAAGACCTGCTGCCGGTGCTCGAGTCTTTGCTGCGCAAAGCTCTCGATGGCAAGAAGCTGATTGAGTCGGTCGATGCCGAATTGCAGGCGCTTGCTCATCGGGTCTTCCTGAATGGCGGCATGTCGATCAATGTGGTTCACCTCGCGCGACGCAAGGCCGAACGCGAAAAGACGTTCCAGCGAGTGAAGGACGCGATGGACGAGATTGCCGCGATGGGAGTTCAGGTGAAGGACCTCGACATTGGCTTGCTTGATTTCCCGTGCGAAGTGGATGGCCAAGTTGTTCTGCTTTGCTGGAAGCTGGGCGAGAAGGCGATCACGCACTGGCATGGCGTAAGCGAAGGCTTTGCCGGACGCAAGCCGGTGGATTCGCGCATCGCTAACGCCAAGCGCTCGAACTAGAGAACTCCTCTTCCGTTTTCTTTCCTTGCAAGTCTGTCATCCGACACCGTTCTGATTCCAAGCAGGGACGTTGTCACTCATTGGTACAGGCTAAGATTCTGGGCCGAACCTCTCTGCTACAATTTTGCAAGTTGCAGCTTTCTCTGTGCACCTGACAAAGGTCTCGATCATGCGGAATTTCGGGCGGAAGAGTTGGATGATCGGCTTGGCGACGTTTGCCGTGCTCGCGCTGGGCGCCGGCTGTAGGGGATTCTTTGTTAACCAGCCGAATTCAATTTCTGTCACGCAAGGGGGTTCAAGCACTCTTGCGGTAACGGCGCCGAATTCTGTGCAACTGACCGCAACAGCTACCTTCAACAGCGGCACCAAAGACATTACTAAGTCCGCGAGCTGGCAGAGTTCGAGTGCATGCGCAACTGTAAGTTCCACCGGACTGGTGAAGGGGCTCGGACCTGTTTCCGACGTGACGATAACGGCGAGTTCGGGTGGAGTGAATGGTTCAATTACGGGAAGCGTCACCGGGGGCAGCGGACAGACGCTAACTATCAGTTCGAGCCCCCAACAGCCGTTTAGCCTTTCGACGAATACCACCGTTCAGTTCACCGCAACGGACAGCAGCAGCAATAATGTGACGAATAGTGCTACCTGGACGTCGGGGGACAATTCGCTACTCACGTTTTCAACGGCAAGTCCGGGTGTGGCCACGCTGCTGAACATTGGAAGCACAACGGTTAGCGCGTCGATTGCGTCTTCCGGAACCTGCTCCAGCGGATCAGAGAGCATCTCGATCAACCAGTAACGTTGATCGACCCGAGAATCCAATACAGCTCCCACCAAAGCCGAACTGAGGGCCATTGGACGAAATGCAGTTCAGAGTAGGTTGTCCACCTAGGTTCCCTCTCCTTTCGTAACCTGTTGTGTTTTTGAGAGTCGCGATAAAGTCCTCGCAAGCAAGTCGCACGCGTTCAACCAAAACTGAGGACTAGGGATGAAGTACTTTATCGTGCTCGGGTTACTCGTGTGCCTTACTGGATGTGCAGGGTTAAGTTCATCCGCACCCAGCAGCAGCACCGGCCAGCAGGCTCCGCCGCCAGGATCCCAGAGTCCGCCTCCAACTCCAGCCCCGCAGACGTACGACATGCTTGCGTGGATGACGATGGATCCTTCGCTTGCTTCGAGCCATCACATGGCGGGAACCGCGAACCCGATCTACACGACCGTGCTCTCCGACCGCTTTTTTTGGACGAAGACTGGCCAGGGATATCCCTGGGACATTCAGCTTTACGATGACAAATATATTTATCTGTGGGTCACGGAATTGGATTGGCAGAATCCGAGCACCTACAAGGTGTTTCATGATCCGGTATTGGGTAATTTCAACCTGCCGCTGGTACCGCGATTTGCTCAAGGTGGCTTTCCGGGATCGAAGGTCACGATTCCCGCGGCGAACTCTACGTACGAGACTCATAGCGACTGCAACACATTTATTTCCCAAAAGCTCGGCGGAGTTGTGAATACGGTCTGGGGACCTTACACCGAATCACTGGGCGGTGATCTGCCGACCAATCTGCAGACTCTGGTGATCAGTTATCAATACAGCTGCGATAGCAACTTGCAAAACTGCCAGAATAAAGAAGAGTTCCACATCGCAAAGCCGTATGGATTGGTCAAGTGGCAGCACCAGAAGCTTCAAACCGATGGGACCTACGCGACCGCTGATAATGTGACCTATCTGAACAGGGTTGTGGCAGGGCAGGTCACGCCTTACACCACCTGCTTCTAAGGTTTGGATTGTTGCGAAGCCGAGGCCAGGCGCCGAATCGGACACACTAAAATATTTGGTCCGAAATTCCGGGGGGTGCCACCCAGCGCGCGCAATTCGTTCAGCCAATCTTGTTC
>QHZX01000311.1 GCA_003224835.1 Acidobacteriota bacterium
GCGGGCCATGGTGACCGCACGAAAACTCCAGGGCCTTTCTTCCGACAAACGCTCCCCCGGACAGTCGAAGGCGGGTCCTGCGATGCGGTCGTTATTTACCTCGTTAAAAAACGGCATGCAAACCATGGTTGATGCGCTGGTGGCGCAAATTCCGGAATCTGCGCGACGGACGAGTACTCCAATTGACGCCGTGAAGCCGGAATCCGGCAAGTGGCTCGTAGAAGCCAGTGGGCGCACAGTGGAATTCGATGGTGTCATTATCGCTACGCCGGCTTATCTGGCTGCCGGTTTGCTGCAAAGTCAAATTCCGCAACTTTCTTCGGAGCTCGAACAGATCAGGTACAGCTCATCGATCACCGTGGCGCTTGCCTATGACGAAAAGGCCCGCGCTTCTCTGCCATCGGGATTCGGGTTTCTGGTGCCTTGGGCGGAGGGTAAGCGCATTCGCGCCTGCACGTTTGTCCACAATAAATTTCCCAACCGTGCAGAGGTAGGAACTGCGCTGCTTCGATGCTTTCTTGGCGGAACTCGCGACGGAGAGATATTGCAATTGGCCGATGCGGAGATCGCTGCCACGGTGAGGCGTGAGTTGCAGGAAATACTCGGCATCAGCGCGGAGCCGAGTTTCGTCAAAATTTACAGATGGCCGAGAGCAATGGCGCAATACACCATTGGTCACAAGGGGCGAGTGGATCGCGTCCGGCAGATCGTTTCTGCTGCGCCGGGCCTGGCATTAGCGGGAAACGCCTACGCCGGCATTGGCATCCCTAATTGCATTCGCTCAGGCTCGGAAGCCGCGACCAAGGTCATCACCGATCTGGCCGGTGGAGCGGCAGCACGAGCACATGGACTAATCGCCCCCAGCCGTGGCCGGAACTAAGTCAGTTTGCTCCACTCGTCCGCGAATCGCTGAGATCAGGAAACCAATCGCAATCACTTGAATAAAAACCCCGCTACGACGCTTGCCGGAAATAGGGCACTAGTAGAGGTGAAGGCGGCAGCCGGCGTCAGTGCATTCGCGAATCCAGTCGCGGCGCGGTGAGAAGTTATATCCACAACCGTGAATAGTATTGCCACTGAAACCTAGTACAGACACAGAAAGAGTACGCCCTTGACCATCGGCGATCGATGTTACCCAACCAGTCGCGGTTAAGTTCCCGGAACTTTATCACGCTTTGCGGAGTGGCGTAAGTGAATCGAAATGCGATCACACCTTGCTGCAACGCACAAAGACAAGCCGGTCATTGAGGAAGAAGTTGATGATGGAGCACAGCGCGATAGATAAGACGTTTGCTGAAAGATAGTGAACTCCGGCCTCTGACAAGGCTTTTGTGAAGGCAACGTTCCCCGCGATAGAGAAGACTCCAGTGGTCAGGTTGAATTTCAGAAGACGAATGAAGCGATTCGTTTCTGTGCGATCGGCCCACGTGAAACGCTCATGCCAAATGAAGTTATGCAGCACTGCGGCTTCGACAGCTAATGCGGTCGCGAGCAGATAGTTGACTTCAAGAATTGACGTGAGCAGTGCTAGTGCTCCAAGTTGCACTGCGATTCCGATTGCCCCGACAGCATTGAACTTCAGCCAGCGCACGAATCCATTGTTTGGGTTTCCCGTGCCACCGCTCACGAGATTCGCTCCTCGTTATACAGGCGTGCGACGTTGCGGCCAGTGAACCACGTCAGCATGGCCGCCATTCCGACGATACCGACCGCGCCCCCGACATCGAATAATCGATAGCCGTGCAGAACGGTTGGCCAGCGTAAAACGGCTAAATTTCCCGAGATAAGCAGAAGCCGAAGCTCGGTCGGGCCAAAGCTCCAGAACGACAAGCGAAACTCGCCAATTGTATAAGTTGCCAGGTAAGACTGGATCGAAAGCAGCAGGAACAGCACAAGCAGCCCAATTGCAATGGCCGGGCCCATATATCCGGAGAATGCGACTCCAGCCATCAACGCCACGGCCCCAATGCTGTCGAGCATGTGATCGACGTAAAAACCATAGCGGGGCCTCTGCTGCTGCCGCACTCGGGCCAGCGTGCCATCCATGCTGTCGCCAAGCCAGTTCAGGATGAGGCATCCGATTGCGACCATCAGCCATGCGGAATGTGTTTTCGCCAGAGCATAGCTCACGCCGGTCATGAACTGGGCCGCGAACCCAAGAACCGTAAGGTGATCGGGATTGATCCAGGTTGGCGTGCGTTCCGCCATCCAAATGAGCAGCCGCTTTTCAGGTGCTGTTAGGACGCTTTGCTGAAGTCGTGCAGCGTGACGAAATAACCGCGGTGACACTGAACCGATCGTTTCTGCAATCATGACTTCCTCCATTCGCGGAAGTGTGCGCTGTCGGCTTCTTCGCGGCAATAGTTCACCGGTAAATTGAATCTCAACTGCAGCTCAAGAGCTAAGTAATTGAAATGATTGCGAAGAGCGGGACGTCTCGTCCGGTGGTTATTGGCACCTTGGAATCGAAATGAGCATTAGGCCTGCGCCGACACTTCTTCAATGGCTGCAGACAGCTGTTCGCAGGCCCAAGTAATCTGATCGGGGGTAATAACGGCAGGCGGCGCGATCAAAACGTGGTCGCCGCAATCGCCATCGGCGCATCCCTGCACGGGATAAACCAGAAGGCCACGCTCAATTGCGGCCTGCGCGACTTGCCCCGAGAAGTTGACCGCGACGGGGAATGAATCTCTACTCTCCGTATCAGAAACGAACTCCACCGCCCACAGCAGGCCGATCCCGCGTACTTCGCCGACATGGTTCATCATTCGAAGTTGCGCGAGATTCTCTTTAAGCATGTGCCCGATGCTGCCCTCGCGGTCTGAGTCCGCCGCTTCCACCAATTTGTGTTCCAAAATGTATTGCAGGACCGCCTGCCCTGCAGCTAATGAAATTGGGTGCGAACTATAAGTGAAGCCGTGAATGAAAGATCCGGAACCGGACGAGATCGCATCCA
>QHZX01000312.1 GCA_003224835.1 Acidobacteriota bacterium
CAACAACACTGACTCCATCTTCAATGACCGGCCCTGGTTCGCAACCAGCAACGCCAACGCGGTTTGCTCCTCACGTGCGTCTTTCTCAACTACTGACCCTAGTCTCGGTCTCGTTCCCGTGAATAACTGTACCGGCCCGGCGGATGCAACTTTGAACTTACGTCTGAGTAAGACCATAGGCTTTGGCCCTGAGACCAAAGGCCGCTCGGGAGGAGGCGATCGAGGTTACGGTGGTCCACACATGCATGGCGGTGGCTTGGGACCGGGCGGGCTCAGCGGAGCCGGAGGCAAGAGCCCTTTCGGCGGCAGCAGTGGCAGCAACCGGCGCTACAACCTCACGTTCAGCATTTCTGCGCGCAACCTTTTGAATACCTTTAATCCGGGTCCGCCAGTCGGAAACCTGAGTTCGCCATTTTTCGGACAATCCATCAACACTGCCGGCGGGCCCTTTGCCTCTGCGTCAGCAAATCGCCGCATAGATCTGCAAGTGAGATTTTCGTTCTAACTCAGCTACCGCTAAACAATGGGAGTGCAATGGTTCAAAGCACAGGGATCGATTCACCGCCTGTTAATGCTGTTGCTGTTGAACTGAGACCTGAGAACCGACAGCTGAGAACTGAGAGCCGTTGCTGAGAGCGGAGAGCGGAGAGCTGAGAGCTGAGAGCTACTTACAATTCACTCCCACACTCGGCGAAAGGGAAGTCAGTACGCTCTGGTTTGGATAACTGTAAGCTCCGCCCAGCGCGGTTGACGGCGATTGAAACTCGAACCACTGCAAAAGCGCCTCATTCTGCGGATGGTAGGTCCGTCCCCCGGTTTTGATGGAGAGGGTTGAATCGGGCAGGCCTTCGATTACGTCGCCTACTTCCAGATCATTCTGGCAATTTCCATTTTGCGAAAGCCACCACGGCGTGATTCCGTGAACCCCGTCGCTTCCCACAAAAGGATCATTCAAGCTCTCCGTGATCTCGTGGCTCAGGGCCGTCACATCTTCAAAACCCGGAGCGAATAAACCGGGGCTGATCCAGCTCGAATAATTGAAGACATAGCGTTTTTCGCGAAACCCATTGCTCGCATCCCCCGGCTCAAAGTCATAGGTATGAAAGCCAAGCACGCAGCAGTTATTCGGATTGTGACCAGAATAGAGATAAGTGTTGGGAAAAAGAAAAGTCGCGATGCTTTTCGTAGTAATGTCGCCGGCGTGCTCGGCCGAGCCAACCGGACTTGAAGTATCGCTTGGTGATGTCGGGAACAATCGTTTCGAGAACACGTCAATGTCCGCCAACACGAATGCGCAGCATGAGCCGTCGGCGTTCAGCGCGAAATAATAGGCGCCACGCGGAATCGAAAGCGTGCGCGCAGGCTTGACCGCAGGCTTCAGAAACGTATGCCAGTCGGTTTGCATGACATTGTTGAACTGCGCCCGCTGCACCGCGTCGGAAAATTGCCCGCGGCAAACCAGCTCAATCGAATCCGCAATCACCTCGCGGCTCACCAGGGACGCCCGCATTCCCTCCGTCCCCATGGTTTCGCCATCGCTGATCGCAATGGTGTAGAACCACCGCTGCTGCGGGTTTCCAGACGCGCCTACCCCCGGCACGCGGAACTCACCATTGAAGGTCTTAATTGAATCGATGCCCTGGGATACTGCTTTGGCCGAAGTTGCCGCACTGCGATGGCCGCGTGGGCGGAAAACCGTGAAACCGCGATGGGCGCTCGACAGTGTAGGCGCAAGCTGGTCGCGGCTCTGCGCGAACGCCAAACTCGCGCCCCAAGCGAGAATCGCGAGCAGAAACCCTAGCTGGAAGACTGACTTACCCTTGCGCAAAACTGCCACCGCCTAATCCAAGTTACTTGGATGCGCAGACACTTGCAAACTCTGTTCGCGTCAAATTTTGGTCAAATCCGGAGACAAAACGAGGCTTGGCTGACGGGCGTCCTCGCCCGTCAAAATTGAGAGAACCGAAAGACGATCACCTTGAAGAATGAACTATTTAGGCCGTGTAATGGCGCCTTCCGATGCGGAATGTACCAGGGCGGCGTACTTTCCGAATACCCCACTTGCGAAACGCGGCTTCGGGGCTTTCCATTGCGACATTCGGCGCTGGATTTCGCTGTCGCTGATCTCTAACTCCAGCAATCGCTGAGTGACATCGATACGAATAGTGTCTCCCTCATGGACAGCCGCGATCGGTCCGCCCAGTGCCGCTTCCGGAGACACATGCCCGATCATCAAGCCTCTCGTAGCACCACTAAAGCGCCCATCCGTGAGTAAGGCAACTGATTCACCCAGCCCTTCGCCCATAATTGCAGCTGTGACCCCAAGCATTTCGCGCATTCCCGGACCACCGCGCGGCCCCTCATTGCGGATCACGACCACATCGCCTGCCTTGAGACGCTTGCCGGTCACCGCGCTCATGGCTTCTTCTTCGGATTCGAAAACCCGGGCCGGCCCACGGTGGCTGAGCCGCTCATGTCCGCTGATTTTCGCCACGCAACCTTGCGGCGATACATTTCCGCGCAGGATCACCAGCCCTCCGCTTGCTTTGAGTGGATTGTCTAGCGGAGCAATCACTTCCTGGTCAGGTGTTTCGACTGCGGTTGCGGCCTCCTCGCCAATGGTCTTGCCGGTGACGGTCATCGCATTGGCATGAAGCTTCCGGCTCTGCAGCAAACGATTCGCAAGCAGGCGAATTCCTCCCGCTCGATGCATGTCCGCTGCAACAAATCGGCCAAATGGCTTCAGGTCACAAAGCAGCGGGGTGCGCTCGCTGACCTTCTGGAAATCATCGATCTCCAGCGGGACTCCGGCTTCACGCGCTATGGCAAGCAAGTGCAGCACTGAATTCGTTGAGCCACCGCTTGCGGCCACGGAAGCAATCGCATTCTCAAGTGCATCGCGAGTGAGAATGTCTTTGATCTTCGCTCCACGCTTCAACAGATCGAGCGCCAGCTCGCCACAACGAAAAGCGATTTCATCTTTATGCGGATCCATGGCTGGAACGCTGTTGTAGCCCATTGGCGAGAGTCCCAGCATCTCCATCACCGTAGACATTGTGTTAGCGGTGTACTGCCCGCCGCATGCGCCGGCCCCCGGACAGGCCACGTTTTCCAGTTCAAATAAATCGGAGTCGCTCATCTTTCCTGCCGCGTTTGCCCCAATGGCTTCATAGACGTCCTGAATCGTTACATCTTTGCCGCGATAGCTCCCTGCGGCAATGGTTCCTCCGTAGAGCACCAGGCCTGGCAGATCAAGACGCGCCAGCGCCATGGCAGCCGCCGGAATAGTTTTGTCGCAGCCCACAACGCACACCACCGCGTCGAATAATTGCCCGCGGCAAACCAGCTCAATCGAATCCGCAATCACCTCGCGGCTCACCAGGGACGCCCGCATTCCCTCCGTCCCCATGGTTTCGCCATCGCTGATCGCAATGGTG
>QHZX01000313.1 GCA_003224835.1 Acidobacteriota bacterium
TGACCGCGGAGGACCGCAAAAAAGGTCGAGAACACAGAGAAGCCCGCGACGGATCCACGAAGAGTAATCATGGACCAAAAATTATGAAAACATTGCAACGCACACTGACTATTATTAAGCCCGACGCCGTACGCAGGAACGCAATCGGCGACATAATTGAGCAATTCGAGAAAAACCATTTCAGCATCCTAGCGATGAAGATGCTTGAAATTTCCAAGCATCAGGCGGAACAGTTTTACGCGGTTCACGCAAACAAAGGATTTTTCAATTCGCTTACTGATTTCATGTCGAGCGGGCCGGTCGTCGCGCTAGCGCTGGAAAAAGAAAACGCGATTGCTGACTTGCGGAAACTAATGGGCGCAACGAATCCCGCCAACGCCGAAGATGGCACCATCCGGAAGAAGTGGGCGAAGAGCATCGAGCACAATGCAATTCATGGATCTGATGCGGAAGACACGGCGCGATTCGAACTGAGCTTCTTTTTTGCGGGATACGAACTGGCGCAATAATTCTCTTTGCGCCTCAGAGATCACGCGAGTGGTTCGTAGAGCTGTCCGTCTACGCGGTCCGCGATCTTCGGCAGGTCTTTCTTTGCGTGCTGCAGGAAATGCGCAGCGCTACGATGAGCTTCGAGCGCGGCATCGTCCTTATATTGCTCATAGATAAAAAACCGCCGCGGCTCGGTGCGGTGCCGGTGCACTTGATACATTGCGCAGCCGGGCTCCTTGCGGGATTCAGCCGTAAGCTTCGCGAAAAGGTCGGCAACTTCTGCTTCCCGCCCGGCCTTTGCCATCCACGTGACTGCCAAAACCACCATCGTGTTATCCCTTCTTCATTTCGACGCAACTTTAAGCTGTGCAGGCGAACCGGCGTTCGCCATCATCTCCAGTTCATCGATGAACTCGTCTACAAAAATGGTTTCCTCACGGCCAGGGCCGGTTGAAACCATGCCAATGCGGGCGCCAGTCTCCTTCTCAATGAATGACAAATACTCGCGCGCTGCTTTCGGCAGTTTTTTCAATTCCGTAATGCCTCGCGTCGAAGACTTCCAGGCGGGCATCTTTTTATACAAGCACTCAATCCTGTCCCACCCACTCGCTTCTGCTGGAACCTCATCCGTCTTGTGGCCGTTGACCTTATACCCGACACAGACGGGAATTTCGTCCAGCTCATCGAGCACATCAAGCTTGGTCACGACCAGCCACGATGTGCCGTTGATCATTCCTGAGTAACGCAACAATGGAAGGTCAAGCCATCCGCAGCGGCGTGGGCGTCCGGTGACAGCGCCAAATTCGTTGCCACGCTTGCGAATAGCGTCGCCCACCGCATCGAATAGCTCCGTCGGAAACGGCCCTTCACCAACCCGAGTGCAATATGCCTTGGTTACGCCGATGACGGCGTGAATTGCTGTTGGTGCGACTCCGGTGCCAATTACCGCGCCGCCCGAAATGGCGCTCGAAGACGTGACAAAGGGATAGGTCCCGTGATCGATATCAAGCATGGTGCCTTGCGCGCCCTCAAACATGACGGAATGTCCTTCATCGATGGCACGGTTCAGTAACACAGCCGTGTCACAAACAAATGGAGCCAGTTTGCGCGAAGCCTCAGCGTATTCGGCATACATTTTGTCGGAGTCAAGCGGTTCGGAGTTAAAGAGCGCATGGGCGATCATGTTCTTTTCGCGGCAGGCGTTTTCAATGTGCTTCTTGAGCAAGGCTAGATCAAGCAGATCGATGACTCGTAACCCGCGGCGGCCGGCTTTGTCTTCGTATGCAGGACCGATCCCGCGGGACGTGGTTCCGATTTTCACCCGCCCGGGCGCGTTCTCAGAGGCAAGTTCGATCATCCGGTGATAAGGAAGAATTACCTGCGCCCGATTACTGACAAACAGGTTGCCATCAACTTTCACGCCGGCCGCTCTGAGCCCGGAAACTTCTTTGAGGAACGCAATAGGGTCAAGTACGACACCATTACCGATTACACTTCTGCAATCTTCGCGTAAGACTCCGCAAGGAACGAGCTGCAGCACAAATCGTTTGCCGTTAATAATGACGGTGTGCCCGGCATTGTGGCCACCGGCGTAGCGTGCCACGACAGAAAATCTTTCCGAGAGCACGTCGACAATCTTTCCCTTGCCCTCGTCTCCCCATTGGGCGCCGACCACGACCGCAGTTTTGCCTTTCTTCAAATGCAAACTCCTCAGTTTCGTTTGACGCTTATAGCTAAGAGGTACGCACACAAGCCCGCTGCACTGCGGAAAATTAAGCTCAGGGATTTACAGGGGCAGAAGTGTACTTAGAATGATAACCCGCTGCGCCATCCCGGCCAAGCGGATTTAACGATTTTGCGCAATGGCCCGTCAGTAGGATGTCGAATCCAGAAGGCCGGAGTGCGAGTGCAATCATTGACGCTCCCCCTATGCAAATGCTATAAAAGCTAGTTTTGTGCGGCCCTGCCGAGGGAGATTTCAGCTCCCACCTGACGGGCAGACCGCATGAAATGTCCGACGCGGCCAAATCAGCACTCCTTCATTTTGCGGTGGAAGCGTGTTCGGAATGCGGTGGTTCGTTCCCGTGCTAACCGCGCGAGAAAGACCGCCGCAGAGAATCGGCCTGAACGCGTAGTCATCGTCGTACGCCATAATTGGAGGAATTTTCATGCGCATCGGTTTGCACAGGATTGTGTCTAGTTCACATCGCCTCGCCCAAATCGCGGCAACATTGTTTCTGTTTCTCACCCTTGGCGTTTCGGCGGCGCTGGCCCAACCTGAACAGGTGAGCGGTGAAGCCAACCTCAAGCTGCCTGACCTTTCCAGCGTCCAGTTCTTAGGCATGGACGGTCACAATCTGCTGATGATCGGAATCCTTTTCTGTATTTTCGGCTTGGGATTCGGTCTGGTCATCTACTCGCGGTTGAAGAATTTGCCGGTCCATCGCTCGATGCGCGAAATCTCTGAGCTGATCTATGAAACTTGTAAGACTTACCTGACTACGCAAGGCAAATTCCTATTGCTGCTTTGGGTCTTCATTGCCGTGATAATGGTGCTCTACTTCGGCGTGCTGGCGCCGGTTCCCAATAAACCCGTCTCCACCACACTTCCAATCATCCTGCTCTTCAGTGTGGTCGGAATTGCCGGCAGTTATGGAGTGGCATGGTTCGGAATCCGGGTGAACACATTCGCCAATTCCCGGACCGCATTCGCCAGCCTCGGTGGGAAACCCTATCCCCTTTATCGCATTCCGCTTTCGGCGGGAATGAGCATTGGCATGATGCTGATCAGCGTCGAATTGCTGATCATGCTTTTTATCCTTCTGTTTATTCCAGCCGATTATGCGGGACCATGCTTCATCGGTTTCGCGATCGGGGAATCGCTGGGCGCGGCAGCGCTCCGAATCGCGGGCGGAATCTTCACCAAGATTGCTGATATCGGTTCGGATCTGATGAAGATTGTTTTCAAAATCAAAGAAGACGACGCTCGCAACCCAGGGGTCATCGCGGATTGCACCGGCGACAACGCCGGCGACTCAGTTGGACCTTCGGCCAACGGTTCAGGTACAGCTGCTGGTTTGGATCTTCATCATGCGAATCATGATGTTGGTCGCAAGCGCGGTAGCCTACTTCCTTAACAGCGCCATTGCAAAGGCGCGTTACGAGGGAAAGAACGAGATGAATTTCGAGTCTCCCCTGACCTCGCTGGTCTGGATCACGTCTTTGGTTTCAATCGCACTGACGTATTTGATTTCTTATCTGATGATCCCGCAGCTTGGAGCTGACACAACTCAATGGTGGAAGCTGGCAACGATTATTTCGTGCGGCACGCTGGCTGGCGCGATTATCCCCGAGCTGGTGAAGGTTTTCACTTCCGTCGAGTCGCGGCATACGAATGAAGTGGTCACCTCGGCTCGGGAAGGCGGCGCATCACTGGGAATTCTTTCCGGCTTCGTTGCTGGAAATTTCTCAGGCTATTATCTTGGCCTTTCAATGGTGATACTGATGGGTGTTGGTTATTACGTCAGCACCATGGGGCTCGCGGAAGCGGCGAGCATGTTGGCTCCTGCAGTATTTGCTTTTGGATTGGTGGCCTTCGGATTTTTGGGAATGGGCCCGGTCACCATCGCGGTCGATTCTTACGGACCTGTAACTGACAACGCGCAATCTGTGTACGAGCTTTCGCTGATCGAAAGTGTGCCCGCGGCCGAGATCAAGCGAGAATTCAACATCGACGTTAATTTTGAGCGCGCAAAGCACCTACTCGAAGCCAACGATGGCGCCGGAAATACGTTTAAGGCGACTGCCAAGCCAGTGCTCATCGGCACCGCGGTGGTTGGATTAACCGATGGCCTCACAATTAACGTGCAGAAACTCTCGCTACTGCACGCGCCCTTCGTTCTTGGTCTAATTACTGGTGGAGCGATGATCTACTGGTTCACCGGCGCATCGACGCAAGCGGTGACTACGGGAGCATACCGGGCGGTCGAGTTCATCAAGGCGAATATAAAGCTGGAAGGGATCACAAAGGCTTCGGTTGCTGACAGTAAGAAGGTCGTGCAGATTTGCACGCAGTATGCACAAAAGGGCATGCTCAACATCTTTCTCGCAGTTTTCTTTGCCACTCTTGCCTTCGCGTTCGTTGAACCCTTCTACTTTATCGGGTACCTGATCTCGATTGCGATTTTCGGTCTCTACCAGGCGATCTTCATGGCTAACGCGGGTGGCGCTTGGGACAATGCTAAAAAAATCGTTGTGGTGGATCTCAAACAGAAGGGAACGCCTCTGCACGATGCGACTGTGATTGGAGACACAGTAGGCGATCCGTTCAAAGACACTTCATCGGTCGCAATGAACCTGGTTATCAAGTTCACGACGTTATTCGGCCTGCTGGCGGTCGAATTGGCGGTGTCATTGGCATCGAAGAATGCCACATTGACTCGCGTGCTGGCGCTGATTTTCTTCCTGATCTCGTTCTTCTTCGTCTATCGCTCGTTCTACGGGATGCGAATTGGAGCAGAAGTGCGATCGAAAGAAGCACACGCTGCCGCAGATTAGAAGGATCGCGAAACCTGGGGCTGCGGCAACGAACCCGTTACTGGGTTGTGTTATCGGCACGCT
>QHZX01000314.1 GCA_003224835.1 Acidobacteriota bacterium
GAGCAGTTTTGCCGACGTATTTGCCGGTGTTCACATCGATCGCGACCAGCGCTTCCGTCTGATTGATGACGATGTAGCCGCCGCTCTTGAGCCAGACCTTGGACTTCAGCGCCTTATCAATTTCTTCTTTCAATCCGAACTGTTCGAATAGCGGCGTCTCTTTGGTGTAGAGCTTTACTCGCCGCACCAAGCCAGGCTGAAAACGGTTCGCGAAGCGCAGAATGCGCTCATATTCCTGTTCCGTATCCACCCAGATGGCGGAAAAGTCTGACGTGACCTGGTCGCGCAGAATTCGCTCGACCACATTCAGGTCATGGTAGATGAGCGCCGGAGACTGGCCATTATCCGCGCGGCCACGGATCTCGTTCCACAAGCCCTTTAGAAATCGGATATCAGCGCGCAATTCCTGTTCGTCTGCGCCCTGCGCCGCGGTACGGACGATGAATCCGCCATGCCCGTTTTCGCGCTCACTCTGAATGATTCGCTTTAGCCGCTGGCGCTCCTCGTCAGAAGCGATCTTGCGCGAAACGCCGGTGTGATTCACCGTCGGCATATAAACCAGAAAACGTCCCGGTAATGCAATGTGGCTGGTGATGCGCGCGCCTTTTTTGCCGATCGGTTCCTTTGCGATCTGCACCAGAATTTCCTGGCCGTCTTTCAAAAGATCGGTGATCTGGGGCAGATTCTGCGGTTCTTGGCGGCGGAAACGTCGTCCTCCTGCCCGACGGAATCCGCGACGAGAACGGTCGCGTTCGCGGTCAAATGCCGGGCGAGCTGCACGTTGGGTGTAAGCTGCGGTAGCTGCAGGAGCACGAACTTCGGCTCGAGTATCTGTGGTTCCGGTTGCGATGGTTTCGGCATCAAGCAGAGCTTCGGCTTCGGCCTGAGCTTGCTCGAGTTCTGCTTCGGCCTCGGCAACGTCGTCCACCTCGTCTTCTGCCTGCCCCATCTCCGCGGTTTCGTGAGCAATGGGTTCCGCGGAGAAAGGAACTAAAGTCCCTTCATCTTCCGCAGATGCCGCAATTGCAGCGTCTTCGACCCTACCGGTTTGCTCTCCGGCCGCATGGGTCTCTTCTTCGAACTCTTCAAATCCTTCTTCTTCGGGGTCTTCAACGTAAGCAGAAAGATCGGCCTCTTCGTCGTCGATCTCTTCTTCTTCCATTGTGCCGGCAGCGGCTGTCGCATCCGATCGATCTGAAGCTTCAGGAATGGCCGTGAGCGGTTCATCGACGTGATGGTCGATGACGTCTTCACCCCTGTCCTGGCCAAATACCGCAGCGACATTCAGATCGTGTTGGCGCTTCTGCTCGCGGTCCCAGTCTTCGGAATCAAGCTGCAGCTCGGTACTCCCAGGATCCTCCCGGGAGATGTTCCGTTCTTCGTCGATTGCAGTTGAACTTGCCAGCTTTTCCGTGTTCTCTGGCTCAAAATCAGATTCTGTAGCTCCTATGAATAAAGGCTCATCCTGGGGAAATCTCTCTGAGAGTGCAGAATGGCTGGTTTCTTCGAACGGCTCCTCGCCGCCTCTGCTGGCGGGCTCAGCAGTTGTTGCCTGACCGCGGTCTCGGTATTTCGAGATCGATTCGCCGGGCAACAGAATGGGCTGATAGCCAGCGGGGGGCCCATATTGCTTATCTTCCGTACGAGATTCGGTCTGCGCGGGGCGGGGAAACTGGTCACGGCGTCCGCGACGCCTGCGTCCACGCCAGCCGCCTCGGTCACGATCGTCGCGCGCTGCCGAGCTCTCTTTCTTAGCGGGAGCCGATACATTCGCTTGGTTTGAGCGACCGTCGGTGTCACTCTGAGCACTTTGCTGTTCGGGTTCCCTGGAAACTCGCTCTTGCGGTTTGCCGTTTGTATCCGCAACCGGATTAGCGATCGGCACCTCATCGAGGTCCTCATCCTCGTTTTGGAGCTCCATGAAATCGGAGACATAGAGGAAGGCATCGCGCTCCAGGCCGATGTCCACGAATGCCGATTGCATTCCTGGCAAAACGCGGGTCACGCGGCCCTTATAGATCGATCCGGCAAGCGTGTATTCGTTTTCACGCTCCAGATACACTTCTGCCAATAGATCGTCTTCCACCAGGCCGACTTTGGTTTCGTGCGGCGTGGAAGACACAAACAATTCTTTTGTCATTGAAACTCCGGTCCGCGGCCCTTTCTATGGCTGCGGATTCACCGGATCAGAGGCACATAACTCTGGGCGGGAATGAAGCTGCGAAAAGTGTTTTGAGAAAAGAGAGTTCCTGACCCAGGTTGCTTTGCCTGAGCCGGGCTGGCTTGCAGAAATTCTAAAGTCTTTTCCACTGATCGCAATCTGCCCGGGGTTGTGACCGCTCTCTCAGTTCTCTGAGGGGGCCGTTACCCAACCGGGGGCGTCTACTTCAATCCTGTCCGGCTTGTCTCTGCTGCCGGTGCTTGCCCTCTTCACGCGAGGGCGATCGTAATTTTTTTTCAAGTGTGGGTCGGACATTCCTGTCCGACGAACCGTTAACACTTACAACAACTCAGTCTGGTCGGCCATTCGCCAAGCCAGCATACAACCCGCATCTCGCGGACAAGAATGCCCACGCCATACGAGCATTTGCTTCAGTTCACGAAGCGGCGCATGCGGACGTTCATCACCATCCCCAGCGCAAGAAACATAAACAAAACCGATGACCCTCCGTAACTCATTAAGGGCAAAGGTATTCCGGTAACCGGCATAAAACCGACTACCATTCCGATATTGACCAGTATATGAAAGGTCAAAACCGCCACTACACCCATCACAATAAACGTGCCAGCGCGGTCGGGCGCTGTTTGCGCGTTCTGGGTCAAACGCATCAGCACAATGAAGTATAACAGCAGCACCGCCAGTGCGCCTACGAAACCATGTTCCTCGGAAAAGGCGGCGAAGATGAAGTCGGTATGAGGCTCGGGCAGGAAAGCTAAATGAGTTTGGGATCCCGAACTGCTGCCCCAAATTCCGCCGGAGCCGACAGCAATTTCAGATTGCTTTACGTGGTAGCCAGCTCCCAGCGGGTCTGCGTCTGGTTCACTGAAACTCGTCAGGCGCTGCTTTTGATAGTCCTTCATGTGATGCCATGCAACTGGGGCTGCCAGGGCAGCAAGCATCACGACAACCAGGACCTGCTTCCAACGAATGCCGCCCAGAAAGAGGCCAACTACCATTATCGGTACGTATGTCAGCGCTGTGCCGAGATCGGGCTCTTTAAAGACCAGGAGCATGGGAACGCCTACGATTGCGCCAGCCTTGATGAAGTCCGTCCAGGAGAGTTCCCGGTTTTGTATATCAGCAAAGTACTTGGCAACAGCGAGAATCAGAATCAACTTAACCCATTCGGATGGTTGAAAGTGATTGCCGCCTGGTAGCTTCACCCAGCGTCGCGCTCCCAGATACTTTTGTCCGAACACCAGCACTGTCATTAGCGAAGCCACAGCACCGATATACATCCAGTGCACTTGCTCCAGCAGCATCTGGTAATTCAAGACGCTGACCAGGAGCATGCCTCCCACACCGGCGAACTTGGTGTGCAGCGTGGCGCTGCGAATTTCAGTAACGCCGAGCGTGCAGATGATCAGAACAAACGTCACCAGCACCCAGTCGAAATCGCGGAATGAAATATTGCGAGGCATAAATCCAAGCTATTAACTTCAACCCTTAGCTTTCAGCTCCTGAGTTCAAATCTAAGAACAGCCCCTCGACTGTCCTTCACTTAACAAAAATTAGTTCAATCCCGGCGCCGCGGTCGCGAGTGGCAACGCTGGCGTCGACAAATCGAATTGGAATCGTGCCCCATTCAGCCTTTCGCCGTCTCCATCTTCGTCTCCATCAGGCGAAGTCCAG
>QHZX01000315.1 GCA_003224835.1 Acidobacteriota bacterium
CGCGGCAGATCCGTGTTAATGCCGAAGCCGTCATGAATTTGTGACGATCGTTTAGGAGGAACATGATCGGGGAGCGATCGGGAAGTTTGAGCGGAGATTGAGACCGGCAAAACAAGAAACGAAAGCAAAGCGAGAATGATGCACTGACCACTTTGAGATTCCATCAAACGTCCTCTCATGAGTTTCCTCCGTAGATTCCCCACGTGTGTAAGTTCGTTCCAATCTCGAATAAAATAATCTCTAGTCTCTATTCAACGTTTGCTTCACCAAAGGAAGCACCTGAGTGTCAATCCAAACATCATTCTCTCCGCTAGGTAGGTCGTCGAAAAGCCACCAGCGCTCCACGTGTTCCACTACCTCTCCGGGCCGCAATTCGACCATCGGCCCAAGCGTCTCCAGTTCTAAAAATTCAGGGTTCGTGAATAGTTCAAAATTGCAACCGAAATCGGGATACTGCGCGCCGGTAATGACCGCCGCTCGCTTAATGAAAAGATAGCCTCGAGTGAAATAGGCTCCCCAGCCAGACGAGTTGTAAATCCCTGCCATCTGTTCCTTGAACCGCCCAGCAGGATTCGCAAATTGTTGCAGTTGAATATAAGAAGTGCCTAGCCTCCAGCGAGGATCGGCGAAATCGGTATAAGACCATATACCCAGCACTCCAATCGACAAATAGTGGTCTTTATCCATTGCGGTCCTCGGAGAAAGCGGCAGGATCGCCCGTCCGCCAGCTCGCATCATCGTCGGGGACCACGCTGCGAGTCTGGTTGATTGCGCGTCCTGGTTCCGAATGCGATGGGTGATTCGAACCTCCGAACCCACTTCCCCTAGCTCCATTTCAAGTTCCTTTTGCAGCTTGGTCCCCGGCGGCATATCTTCTCGCGGAGCGGTGAAACGAACTGCATTGATATGCTCAGAAACTGACACCCGAGCGTTGTCGGGATAATACGTTCTCTCCACCTCCGGAGAGACCCACAGTCGATGTCCGCCATAAAGGCGGAATTCAGAACCGCCAATCTTTCCCGCCTCGTCCTCCACTTCGTGGAGCAAGTTCTCACCGCCACAAAACCCATAGAAAAGAATTCGAGGACCGATGTCGGCGGTCACGATCAACTCGACCGCGCCATTAGACAATTTGTACGCGTTCTGCCATCCACGATATGAAAATCGCTCGACTATCATCCTGAAATTAGCGTGATTCGTTACAACTCTTTCGCGCTCCTCTGAATTTTCTCCAGAGCCGCGGCAATTTCGTGCATGTCCTCTTCATCGCCCAGCAACACGGGTTGAGGAAGCCAAACCGTTTCCCAAGCCGCCTTTTCTGTCGCGGGAAGTTTCTGTTTCAGGAACTTGTGCTTGTCTTTGGCCTGCTTGCCGCTCAGGCGTTTGCGGTACTCGCCATTTCGAAACATGTCCAACTGATGCAGCGGCGGATAGCTTGCCTGATTCGGAATGCCTTCCGCATTCATTGCTTCGATGAATCTCTCCGTGGAAAGTCCGGCGAACACTTTCTTATTGACATGAAAAATGTAAGCGTACTGACCATTGCGCGTGCACCGTTCATCCAGCTTCTGCGGCGTGATTCCGGGAATTTCTCGCAGCAAACGATCCAGAAGCCGGGCGTTTTCATGACGCCGCTTGGTTTGCTGGTCGAGACGTCCTAGTTGCACTTGCAGAATTGCGCCTTGCCATTCACTCAACCGGTAATTCGAACCATAAACAAAATGGCTGTAAAACCACTCTCCGGGCATACGGCCGCAATCGTGCACGGAACGGGCGTGCACTTCGAACTTGTCGCTGTTCGAAATAATCATCCCGCCTTCGCCCGCGGTCATCAGCTTGCTGGCTTGAAAACTGAATGTACCCGCCACGCCGAATGTTCCAACCCGCCGTCCTCGCCACTCACTTGCATGCGCATGCGCGCAATCCTCGATCAACGCAAGGCCCTTGCGGCCGGCGATCGCTTTGAGCCGATCGAGGTCCGCTGGATGACCTCCCATATGTACCGCGATGATCGCCTTTGTTTTGGAATTGATTGCGTCTTCGACCAGATCGGGATTGATGCAGTAAGTGTCAGGATCGACATCGACCAGCACGGGAAGGGCGTTGGCGAATAAAACCGCGCTGGCCGTGGCCACAAAAGTGAAGTTGGGCACTATCACTTCGTCGCCGGCAGTGATGCCAAGCGCTGCGATGGTTACTTCCAGGGCAGCCGTTCCATTGGTCACAGCGATTCCGTGCCGAGCGCCGTGAAACTCGGCAAATGACCTTTCAAAGTTGAGCGTCTTAGTCCCAGGAGTGCGCCACCACACGCGGCTTTCTAATACTTCTTTGAGGGCATGCTCTTCATTGCTGTCGTAGTAGGGCCACACCGGAAATGGCTTGCCTTTTGCTTTCTTGCCTCCCAGCATTGCCAGTGCAGACATTCGTTATCTCCTCGTGCCTCAGTACTGGTTGAATCCTATGGAATAGCGGAAGGCTTCCACGTAGTGACCGGCTTTGCGGGGTTGCTCTTTTCGCATTTCGTTCTTAGCTTTCTCCAGATCTTTGGCCTCCCAGTCCGGCGTATATTTGTGGACGGCTGGTTCGAACTGGCTGACTTGTTTGGCTGCGGCGTCGAACTTCAACTCGGCAACAGCCTCAATGTTCACGAAATAGTTTGACTCTTGCGGCGACGGGTAGAAAAAATACATCTCTGGCACCTGATAGGGCTGCAGTCCGAGCTGCAACTTCTGGTTAGGGAAATAGAGCCAGAACTCAGCCGCCCTTACCGCGTCGATGGTATTGAATGCGGCCATCCGGTGATCGGACTTGTGCCAGCGCTCATACCATTCGCCAGGATCCACGCTCAGCAAAATATCCGGCCGTATCCGGCGGATGATCGCAGTCGCTTCCTCAGTTAATTTGGGCTGCGGAGCATATTCCAACATACCGTCGTCGTAGCCCATCCAAATGATATTTTCTTTAGGCGTTCCCAATTGTCCTTCGGAAACTTCTTGCTCGGAGCGCCGAATTTGCGCCAGCCGCTGCGAGTTCATGTCCGGATCGTACGAACCCTTGTCGTCATTGGTGTAAACCACGATATAAATCTTATTGTGGTTGCGGTTCAGGAGGGCTATAGTCCCGCCGGCGCCGAATACATCGTCATCGGGATGAGGCGTGAAAAGGAGAATGGTTTTATTCTGCACGCTCTCAAGACGGGTGTGTTGGGCCCAGCCGTTCACAATTGCTAAAAACAGAACAAAAGAAACAATCAAACAAGCGCGCATCAGCCCTCCTCCGCATCCTGCCGTACTAGTCAAGTCGTCAAAGTTAGCTAAAATCTTCAGATTTGTCGAAGAAAAATTCGCAATTGCGCAATTAAAACCTTTTCTGCTTGACTCACCTACTCCCAGAGGTGTAACCAATGTGATCACATCAGCCTTGGTGTGCTTGCGCGTACGTCTTGGGGGGTCTATGCGTCATCTTTTCCGCGCAGTAGTTGTATTCTTTGCCTTTTACACTTTTTTTCTAATCGGGAACTGTCACCGACCCCAGTGGAGCCCGTATTTCGGACGCCGTTGTTGTTATCACTAATCGTGACACCGGGGAACCCATTCACCTCACCACAAACAGCGAAGGCGATTACAACGCCAAGCTTGTAAAGATTGGGAATTACTCCGTCTCAGCCACCAAGCAGGGATTTGAAAGGACAATCCAGCAGAGCGTCGATGTTGCGGTCAACCAGAGCGTCCGCGTCGATCTTGTATTAAAACTCGGGGCCGCTTCAGAAACGGTCGAAGTCAGTGGGGCCGCGCCGCTTCTCCAGACAGAAACCTCATCACTAGGCACGATCGAAACCGAAAAACGGATTTCTGATCTGCCTCTCAATGGAAGGAACTTCATCCAGCTGGCCTATCTCGGCCCTGGAGCTAACGCCGGCCAGACCGGAACGAATGTTAGCGGCGGCGTGTTTGAAAATGAGCGGGCCAATGAAGGCGTCTCTGTGAATGGGCTGCGGGTCTCGAACAACAATTTTCTACTGAATGGAGTGGACAACAACGAGTTTGGCTTGGGTGGTGTGATCGTGCTTCCGCCGCCGGATGCCATCCAGGAGTTCAAGACGGAAGAAAACTCCATGAGCGCGGAGTTCGGACGGGGCGGAGCGGCCGTGAATGTGGTCCTGAAGTCTGGAGCCAATCGGGTGCATGGAGGTGTTTACGAGTTCATCCGCAACGACAAGCTCGACGCCGTAAATTATTTCAATGAGGGGCAACAGCCGTTCAAACGAAATCAATTCGGCGCCTTCTTGGGTGGTCCTATTCACAAAAACCGCACATTCCTGTTTGGGGATTACGAAGGCTCCCGAATGAGGGCTAGCAATCCTTTTTTCTCCACTGTGCCAACCATCGCCGAGCGAGGCGGTGACTTTTCTGATCGATTGACTGGAACAACGTTCTCGCCATGCGCGACCCCCAGTGCAGCCGATACTTTTGACGTCGGAACGGTTTTTGATCCTTACAGCACTAACTCCAACTACACCTGCGCTGATGGTGCCGTCGTGTCGCTGCGCACTCCGGTTTCCTACCAAGGAAACCCTAACGTGATCGATCCAGCACTGATCAATCAGGTCGGCTCCAACATAGCGAACTTCTATCCGACACCAAATCAGGCTGGTCTGACCAACAACTATCTCGCAAATCAGAATCAGGTGAATGATCAAGATTCTTTTGACCTGCGTCTCGACCATCGATTCAGCGATCAGGA
>QHZX01000316.1 GCA_003224835.1 Acidobacteriota bacterium
GAACTCAGGGTTGCCTCCCAGGCTTCTGCCGGATCCATGCCATGGCCGACCAACTTCGCTTGCACCTCGGCCAGGTTGACCGTGCTGCTGATCTCCACGTCAATTACAGCAGGGGTAAGCTTCTCACTACCGGGCTCGTTATTGAGTGCAACGAGGATGGCGGATGAGTCCAAGACGACAGTATTCATCGTTCTTTCCGAGCTGCTTCGCGTCGCTCCGCGATCAGTTCGTCAGCCAGAGAGCTGCCCGGTTTAATGTATTTTCGAACCAGACGCCGAGCGCGGTCCAACCGATTCTTCTGCGCAGTGATTCTTAATTCGTCTTCTTCGAGCCGGAGCACGACCTCATCTCCCGGGTTTATACCCAGTGCCTTGCGAAATGACGCCGGAATCACCACCCGGCCGTTTTCATTTACCCGCAGTCGAGCCTCTGCAATCTCCATGACATTAGGATATCACAAATGTCATAATATGCTTATATGTGACATTCAATAGCAGTTATGACACAGCTTGTTTTTCTGTATCTTGTGGAAGCGCACGTCTTAGCCTCTCCACCCTTTCTGCCATTGCATATTTCAGCTTCTCGACGCCTTCGCCGGTGACAGCCGAGATCGGGAAAAACTGCAGGCGATGTGATTTCGCATATGCCTTTAGCTTCGCCAGCTTCGTCTTATTCGCCACATCAAGTTTGGACGCAACCAGCAGCATAGGCTTATTTTCGAGGCCTGCGCCGAAGCTGCTGAGTTCTCCCATGATCACTTCGAAGTCTTTCACTGGATTGGGGCGGCCGCTCGCATCAGAAACGTCCACCAAGTGCACCAGCAGCCGCGTGCGTTCGATGTGGCGTAGAAACTGTGTGCCCAGGCCCGCACCTTCATGCGCGCCCTCGATCAGTCCCGGGATATCCGCAACTACGAAGCTGTTTTCGTGCGCAGGATCGCCAACCACAACTACTCCGAGGTTCGGCTCGAGAGTTGTAAAAGGATAATCCGCGATCTTCGGCCGCGCCGCAGAGATTCGTGAAATCAAAGTTGACTTCCCCGCATTGGGATAGCCGACCAGCCCGACATCTGCCAGCAGCTTGAGTTCCAGCCGCAGTACGCGCTCTTCACCGGGCCGACCTTCTTCATGCTCACGAGGGGCCTGGTGCGTAGAAGTTTTGAATTGCGCATTGCCGCGGCCACCGCGCCCGCCGCGAGCAATGACCAGCCGATCGTCAGGGGAAGAAAAATCATGCACTCGCTCGCCCGACTCGGTGTCGTAAACGATCGTCCCCACGGGAACTTTAAGGAGAACGTCTTCCCCTTCGCGGCCGGTTTTGTTCGAGCCTTCGCCATGCCGCCCCCGTTGCGCCTTGTACTCCGGATTGAAACGAAAATGCACGAGCGTATTGTGGCGTTCGCTGGATTCCATGATCACGTCGCCACCTTTGCCGCCGTCGCCGCCCGACGGGCCACCGCGTGGCACGAACTTTTCCCTGCGGAAAGCAAGGCAGCCGTTGCCGCCGTCTCCAGCCTTCACTCGGATTGTGGCTTCATCGATAAACATGGTGGCTAGTGGCTCGTGGTCAGTGTTAGTGTCGTTTCCGCGATCGTATTTATTCAAACATAAAAAAGCTCCGGCGATGCTGCCGGAGCATTGGAATCACCTGATGGCGGAGAGCTGAAAGCTACTTCGCTTCCAGAGGCTCGATCATCACAAACTTGCCCATCGATCCGCGATCTTTGAAGACGATCTTGCCGCTGATCTTGGCGAACAAGGTATCGTCTTTGCCGCGACCGACGTTCAGCCCCGGCTTCACGCGGGTGCCGCGTTGGCGAACGATAATCGTTCCTCCGGGAACGGTTTGACCGCCGAAGGCCTTAAATCCCAGACGCTGCGCGTTTGAGTCGCGCCCGTTTCGTGAACTGCCTAACCCTTTTTTGTGTGCCATTGAAAATCAGCTCCTAGCTTCTAGCTCTTAGCTCAAAGCTGTCAGCTCTTAGCCGTCAGCTTTCAGCAAAATCTCGTTTCAAAACGCGTCGCAAACTCTGAAGGTAAAACCACGTCACGCGCTGCCACTCGGAACCGCATTATCGGAGAGCCTGCCCTACTTCTTCCTGCCGGTGCTCTTCTTCGCCGAACTCTTCTTTGGAGCAGCAGCCTTCTTCTTTGCCGCCGGTTTAGCCGCTTTGGCCTCAGCCTTCTCTTCCGTTTTCGGATGCGCAGCCGCCTCTTTCTTCGGCTTTGCTTCTTTTTTCGGCAATGCGGGCGCGCTGAACTTCTGGCCGTCGAAAGTGACCTCTGTTATCCGCACCGAACTGAACGGCTGCCGGTGTCCAGCAAGCTTCTTGTATTGCTTTTTCTTCTTGTAGTGGAAGACCAGGACTTTCTTGGCGCGGCCTTCGTTGAGGATCTCGCCGGTCACCACCGCGTTCGACTCGGGACGCGTAATCTGGCCTTCACTGGCCGAGACGGCGAGCACATCATTAAATTCCACTGTGCCGTTGCCGGCCGTAGCCTGGGTTTCCAGGCGAAGCACATCTCCGGGCGCCACCCGATATTGCTTACCGCCAGCGCGGATAACCGCGTACATACTCATGCCTCCATTGCTCCTCGGCAGACTTTGTGGCCTAGTTGGGTCCACTCAGGACAAACTTGTCCGGATAAGTTCGCGCCCGGGAGCAATTCTAAATTTTGTGCGCTTGCTGTTTTCCGCGCCGGTCTTTTTTCTTCCGACAATAACGGACGGCCCTAACCGAGGTCCCTAAAACGCAGTTTGTCGCGCTGAGGTGGAAGAACAGAGCCGCAAGTACAGGCAAACTCAATTAGTTTAACGTGCTGAGCGGAAGACGGTCAAACCGAGCGGTGCATTATTTGCGCGACAGGCACTCGCATGGAACCTGAATTCTATCCGCAACGTCGCCAGGGCCAGATTTATTGCTGCGACAAAATTTCTTCGATGGCGACCTTCTCGCCTTCTTCCACGTTGATCACGCGATGCAGATTGCGGTATCCCGGCATGGTAATGTCGATCACGTAGGTTCCGGGATTCAGATAGAAATCATATGGCGCAGTTTTATCGAGTACGCGGCCATTGATCATAATCTGCGCGCCTTTGGGTTGGGTCTTGACGCTCACGGTTCCCATGCTGGATGCGGAGCCTCGGCCAAAGACTTTTTTGAACTTCCCGCCGGCGCCGTGGATTTCATCGGTGCTACCCAGGCGTTTGAGCGTGACGTTGACGTTACCAGGCTGCCCCGACTGAACATTCACCGTGCTGGTCTCTTCCAAAAACCCGGTGCGACGTACCAGGACAGTGTGAGTGCCGGCTTTATCAAAAGAGAACAGTGTCGGCGTGAGTCGGCCGGTATCGCGGCCATCGATCACA
>QHZX01000288.1 GCA_003224835.1 Acidobacteriota bacterium
GAGTTCGAGGCTGACGACGCTTTGGCAGCCGCTGCCGCTCTTGCAGAAAAAGACGCTCGCGTGAAACGTGTCGTAATTTGCACGCCCGACAAAGACCTGGCGCAATGCGTGAGAGGCATGCGGGTGGTGCAACTCAATCGCCGCACGCGCGTGACGCTGGATGAGCAGGGCGTGATTCAGAAATATGGTGTCCCGCCGCTGTCGATTCCGGATTATCTGGCGCTGGTGGGCGATTCAGCAGATGGCTATCCCGGACTGGCGGGGTGGGGCGCGAAATCGTCCGCCGCGGTCCTCGCCAAGTTTGGACATTTGGAGCAGATCCCAACAGACTGCCGCGAATGGCACGTGAACGCAGCCAGCGCCGGCGCGCTCGCCGACACCCTGCGCCGTGAATGGGCCGACGCTCTGCTCTTTCGGAAACTCGCGACGCTGCGCACGGACATTGCTCTCTTCGACGATGTGGAGCAGTTGCGCTGGAGCGGTCCCAAGCCGGAGTTTGAAGCGATCGCGGCAGAATTGGATAGTACGGTTACGGAACCGCGCAAAGTGTCATCTCGCAAAACTGTGAGCGCTTCTTAGTTTGAAGCATCTCGCACTCCGCGCTGAATTCTTTTCTCCCACCAGAAAAGCAGGTTCCTCTACTCCGCAGGATCATTCGCAAGCGAACGATCCTGCTGCGCTCGGAATGACATGATAAATACAGGCGAACGATCCTGCTGCGCTCGGAATGACATGAAACATAGGAGAGAAATTGCACGGCTAAAGCCGTGCCGCTCCGGATCACAGGCGCGAAGGCATCACCAAGACACAAATTGTGCCGCGAGAATTCCCCGAGGAGCCAGTGCTGGGAGCAATGAAACACGAGGTCCTTCGACTGCGCGGTCGATTTGCAAGCAAATCGTCCGGCTTCGCTCAGGATGACAGGTTTGGAGAGTGTGAATTGTTCTTTGCGGGGTCGATTTGCAAGCAAATCGTCCAGCTTCGCTCAGGATGACAGGCGTGTGAGAGTGTGAATTATTCTTTGGCAGTTGCGGAGTGCGCCGGGCAGGACTAGAATTCGCGCCGTCCAACAATCCAACATGTTCGCAATGGAGGCTACATGAAAATCAGAACTAGTCTGTTAATGCTCGGAATGTGCCTGGTAGCGGTAATGTGCTTCGCAGCCGACGACGCCATGATGGGTACCTGGAAATTGAACGAGGCGAAATCGAAACTCGCCGCCGGAGGTCCGAAGAACAATACTGTCACTTACGAAGCTGCGGGCGACAGTATAAAGGTGACGATCGAGGGAACGGCGCCCGATGGCACGGCGATGCACAGTGAGTGGACGGGTAAGTTTGACGGCAAAGATTACGCGTCAACGGGAAATCCGAACGAAGATATGCGGTCGGTTAAACAGATTGACGACCACACGCTTCATGTAACTTCAAAAAAGGGATCGAAGGTTGTTCTGGTAGCGCACGTTGTGCTCGCGCCTGACGGCAAGACCCGCACGGTCACAGTTAATGGGACCGACGCGAAGGGCAAGAAATACAAAAGCACCACGGTATACGAAAAGCAGTAGGTGCAGCCCACCCTTCTTCGCTTAAAGGTCGAAGCATGAACCCGAAGGGTGGGATTTCTATTTCTGGACGGAGGACCTCGGCGCGTGATAAGCAGAATCGCCACTCCTACTACGTTGAATGGACAGAAATGAGTTTCATGCGCACATCGAGTTCGATGAGCGTAGCTGCAGTTCCGATTCCGCATTAAGATCTCGACGTCAGAGTTAACTCTTCTGGTTCGCGGCGCGGGCAAATCCCACTTTGTGATTGCTGCGAGGCTTCTGGGGTCTTCTGATGATCCAGCATCTGCGGGATTTGCGAGGCTCCGTCCCACCTTTTACTAAGTTGGTTCGGGGCTGCCTCGGTTATCATTCCCGAATGAAGAAAACGGCATCACGCGGGAAGTCCGCGTCGAAAAAGGGCGCCAAATTGAGAAGCGCTAGACCCAAGACTGTCGATGAATATCTCACTGCTGTGCCGCAGCCCGCGCGGGCCACTTTGAGCAAAGTGCGGGCGGCAATCCGGTCGGTGGTGCCTGCTGAGACCACAGAAGTCATCAGCTATGGAATACCCGGATTCAAATCCAGCGGAATGCTTATTTGGTACGCGGCGTTTGCGGACCATTGCAGCCTGTTTCCCACGGCGGGGGTGATTGAAAGACTCAAACAAGAACTGAAGCCGTTTCGAACTTCGAAGGGCACGATTCATTTTCCGGTGGACAAGCCCCTGCCGGCTGCTCTGGTGAAAAAGATTACGAAGATGCGGGTCGCGGATTTGGAAGCCAAAAAACGGCGCTAGCTTGACCCGAAACCCTGCTTTTATTGGACAAACGGGAGCATAATAGAGGTAGGGAGAAAAGGTATGGAAAGCAAACCTCCACATCGTGGCATCACGATGCACCGGCTGCCGATAGGTGGCGATTTCCCCGGACTCGTGTTCGCTGTGGGAAGCTGCAAATTGTGCGCGACAAGCGTGACGGGTCCAAGCCGCTGAGCCTGAAGCTCTGACTGTTGGTAGTTACCCACGCTCCCAGCTAGAGGCGCTTGCTGCGTAGAAATTCCCTCACTACTTCTTTTGCGTCACGTTTTTGTCCATCCACTTCATAGTTAAGCCGGCGCATTTCCTCATCGGAGATATTTGCGCGTAAGCTGTCGAGCGCCTGGCCAAGTTTGGGATGCTCGGCCAGCGTTTGCTCCCGAATCACGGCGACAGCCTCGTATGGCGGAAAATACTGTTTGTCATCTTGGAGAACGGACAGATCGAGCGCGGGGATCAGGCCATCGGTCATATTGCCCGCGATCAGGTCCACCTGGTGATCTTTCAGGGCGCGCGTGAGAAGGCCGAGATCCATGATGCGCGGTGGCACGGCGAACTTCAGGCCGTAAGTTGCGACCAGCCCTTTATAGCCATCAGGGCGCTCCATGAATTCGTAGCCGAAGCCGGCACGCCATTGCGCAGTGTATTGCGCGGATTGCGAGAGAGTTTGCAGATGCAAGCGGCGGGCGTCGTCGCCGCGAATCTCGATTGCAAATGTATCGTTGAAGCCGAACGGCGGTCCCAGTGTGAGATGAAAGCGGCGCTCGTATTCTGACTTTACGCGATCGTAAACGGCTTTGGGATGGGATGTGGCGCGTTCTTTCAACACGGCGGTAAGCGCGGTGCCTGTGTATTCGGGATAGATGTCGATGCGTCCCGAGAGAATGCTTTGGTGGGCAATGTAGGTGCCGCCGAGGTAGAACCTGCGCTCGACCAGAAGGTGAGTTTTGTTCTCGATCTGCTGCGCGATGAGTTCACCGAGAATGATTTGTTCGGTGAAGTTTTTGCAACCAACAACGATTCGGTCGTGATGGGAGCAGGCGGGAAGCGACAAGGTGAGTACAAGGCACGCTATTGCTCGGAGTATTTTTTCTATTCGTGTCATTCCGAACCGCTTGGATCTCTGAGCAATCTGCTTTCCCTATGAAACAGCAGGTTCCTCGTTGTCTCGCTACGCTTGACGCCTCGGAATGACATCGTATTTTTATATTTCATAGAGACGACTGAATCGTGCGCTGATACAAATCTCGGCAAACACCGATCAATCCGCATGTTGTGGCGTGAATCGCTTCTCGAGCCACCCCAACATGGTGTCCGCGGCCAACGCCATCAGAGCGGCGGGGACCGCTCCCGCCAGAATCACGGAATTATTTACCATCGCCAAACCCCGGAAGATCAGTTCGCCCAGGCCTCCTGCGCCGATCGCAGCGGCGATTGTGGCCAAACCAATTGAGATCACAATGGCGACCCGCACTCCGGCGAGGATCACGCTAGCAGCGAGCGGCAGCTGAACTTTGAACAGTAGTTGCGATTCAGTGAGTCCCATGCCACGCGCGGCGAGGATTACACCACGATCGACGCCAATGATGCCGGCGTAAGTGTTGCGAATCAGCGGCAGCAAAGCATAGAGCATCAGCGCCAGAATCGCGAGGCGCATTGCGCGTGCACCGATCCAAGGCGCAGGAAGCAGGAATCCAAACAACGCCAGACTCGGAATAGTCTGAATAATGTTGGCGGCCGCAATCACCGGCTTGCGCAATGCGGGGCGGCGACTAATAAGGATGCCGAGCGGAATACCGACTGCAAGCGCCAGCAATGTGGATACGCTGACCATCCATAGGTGCTCCAATGTGAGGTCGGCTATTTCCAAACGGTTCTGCACGACGAAATTCCAGAAATTCATTTATCTCCTCACATATGCTCCACCGATCCGAATGCTTCCACGTATTTCTTAACCAGCGGGTCAGATGAGCTTAGAAATTGTTCCGGAGAACTGAGCGATACGAGGCGGCCTTGTTCGAGCAACGCTATTCTCGATCCCAGGAGCAAGGCTTCATGAAGATCGTGAGTGACGAAGAGAACAGTCTTCCCCAATTTCTGCTGCAACGATAAAAATTCGCGCTGAAGATCGGAACGGGTGAGTGGATCGAGCGCGCCAAAAGGCTCGTCCATCAAGAGAATTGGCGGGTCGGCTGCGAGCGCGCGCGCTACTCCCACGCGCTGGCGCTGGCCTCCAGAGAGTTGGTGCGGATATCGAGAACAAATTTCGGGGCTGAGGCCTACTAAACGAAGAAGCTCATCAACTCGGGTACTGATTTTTTCTTTGCTCCAGCGTTCTAATGAAAGAAGCAGACCGACATTCCGCTCAACCGTGTAATGCGGGAAAAGCCCGACCTCCTGGATTGCGTATCCGATATGACGCCGAAGCTTGATGACGTCCCACGCTCTGGCGTCCCGACCCTCGACGCGAACTTCGCCGCCAGAACCTATCAGCAAGCGGTTCACGAGTTTTAGCGCGGTTGTCTTTCCGGAGCCGCTACGGCCGAGGAGAACAAGAATCTCTCCGCCATAAATAGCGAGATTAAGATGGTGCAATACTTCCCGGCCACCCGACACGTATTCAACATCACGAAATTCGATGACTGGATTCGTCGTTGTGGGCCGAATGTCCGTGCTCATGCTGAGAATATTTCCTTTGCGGCAAGCACAGTATTCGAATGGATGGTCACGGTATCTTCCACGTTGCGAGCGTAGCCGCCGGCATAGGTCGCCATCACGGGAATGCCGCGCGCCTTGGCCACACGGAAGACTAATTCATCCCGCTTCTTCAAGCCTTCAATAGTGAGTGCCAAGCCGCCGAGCTGGTCTTCGACATAAGGATCCGCGCCGGCGATATAGCAAATTAAATCTGGTGAGAACTGACGCAGGCCGGAGCTGAGCGCGTTATCGAGCCAAGCAAGATAGTCGCCATCGGTGATGCCGTCAGGCAGATCGACGTCGATGGATGACGGCGGCTTGGTCGACGGGTAATTGTGTTCCTGATGCAACGAGATGGTGAAGACATCCCCAGCGTGAGATCCGCGCATTGCAGGTTTTCTGCCCAGGACAGCTGGCCCGCTGGACGGCAGAGGCTCACTGATGGTGCGCGTTCCAGCAAAGATTGCAGCCGTGCCATTGCCGTGGTGGACGTCGCAATCAACTGTCATGGCGGTGCGGATTTTGTGGTCACGTTGCATGCGGCGGATTGCGACCGCCACATCGTGAATCATGCAAAAACCTTCGCCGTGGTCGGTAAACGCATGGTGGAATCCGCCGCCAATGTTTATCGCGATTCCATCGATGAGCGCGTGCTGAGCCGCGAGAATCGAGCCGCCCGCAGCCAACCAGAATGCGCTGACCAGTTCGGGCGAGAACGGGAC
>QHZX01000289.1 GCA_003224835.1 Acidobacteriota bacterium
GGAAGGCGAACTGCTTTACACCACAAAGAAAGGCCATGACTCGGCATGGAAGGGGATACCACCGCTGGCGGCGGCCTGGTTCCTGAACGCATGAAAGCGCGCTCCATTCCTCTTTCCACTTATCGATTGCAATTCAATCGCAGCTTCACATTTGCGCAGGCTGCCGAACTGGTCCCATATCTAGCGGAGCTCGGAATTTCACACTGCTACGCGTCGCCATACTTGCGGGCCCGCCCCGGCAGCATGCATGGCTACGACATTATTGACCACCACCATCTGAATCCGGAGATCGGCACGCCTGAAGACTACGAGCGCTTTGTGGCGGCGTTGCACGAACACGGCATGGGGCAGATCCTCGACGTGGTCCCAAATCACATGGGAATCCTGAGCGCGGACAACGCCTGGTGGCTGGAGGTGCTGGAGAATGGCGAGGCCTCGACATACGCAGAATTCTTCGACATCGATTGGTATCCCTTGAAAGATGAGCTGCAAGGGAAAGTGTTGGTCCCGGTACTTGGCGACCAGTACGGCACAGTCCTTGATCGTGGCGAATTGAAGCTAACGTTTGACCCGGAAAGAGGTGAGTTCAGCATTTTTTATTTTCAGCATCGATTTCCGGTGAATCCGCGCGAATATCCGCGGATTCTTGGCTACGAGATAGAGACCGTACAGCAAAGTCTCGGACCTGAGGATGAAAATCTGTTGGAGTTACAGAGCCTGATCTCGGCTTTTAATCACCTGCCCGGACGCGAGGAAACCGCACCGGAAAAACGCGCAGAACGCCTGCGGGACAAAGAGATTCACAAGCGGCGGCTATCGGCCTTATGTGCGAAATCACTGCAGGTCAGACAGTTTATTGAACGAAATGTCAGGAAGATAAACGGTACTCCGGGCGACAGCAATTCTTTCGACGCGCTGCACGAACTCATCAAGGCACAAGTGTACCGGCTGGCGTATTGGCGAGTCGCAGCGGATGACATCAATTATCGGCGTTTCTTCGACGTCAATGATCTAGCGGCCTTACGCCAAGAGAATGAGGCCGTGTTCACGCAGACGCACGAGTTCGTCCTGCAATTACTTCGTGAAGGCAAAATTGATGGATTGCGGATCGACCATCCTGATGGGCTGTACGATCCCAAGCAATACTTCCAACGCTTGCAGCAGCAAGGCGAGAGTGCGGCAGAGGAAAAACATTCAGCGAAATCGTGCTATCTGGTCGCAGAAAAAATCCTGACCGGAGATGAGCAATTGCCGGAGGATTGGCCGATCGATGGAACTACAGGTTACAACTTCTGGAACCTGGTGAATGGGCTGTTTGTAGATCCAGTGAGCGAACGTAGGTTGGACCGGATATATCGCGCCTTTATTGGTCGCCACGCCGACTTCAAAGAGCTGGTGTACGAGTGCAAGAAGCAGGTGATAGACCAATCGCTAAACAGCGAGTTGAATGTGCTGGCGAATCACCTCAGCCGCATTGCATTGGCCGACCGCCATACCTGCGACTTCACATTGAAAAGCCTACGCGACGCGCTGACAGAAATCGTCGCGTGCTTTCCGGTGTACCGGACGTATGTGAGCGAGCAGGCAGCGACAGAAAGAGACCGCGCCTACATCAACGAAGCGGTCGATTGCGCAAAAGAAAAAAGCACGACCGAAGAGACTTCTGTGTATGACTTCATTCGTCAGGTTCTGCTGACCAGCCAGGGTGAAGGCCATCCGCAGTTTTATCAACGGTCGGTATTCCACTTTGCGATGAGATTCCAGCAGTACACCAGCGCGCTGATGGCTAAAGGAGTTGAAGACACCAGCTTTTATCGCTACAACCGGCTGGTGTCACTCAACGATGTAGGCGGAGACCCTCTGCGGTTTGGGATCACGCCGGAGCAGTTCCATCGGGAGATTCTGCAGCGCAGCCGCAGCTTTCCGGATGAAATGGTGGCAACCTCCACGCACGATTCGAAGCGCTCAGAAGATGTACGCGCGCGAATTAATGTGCTGTCGGAGATTCCGCTGGAGTGGCATAGCCGGGTGCGAACCTGGCGAGACATGAATACCGACAAGAAGACTCTTTTCGACGATGGAGGGGAAGGACCAACTGCCAATGACGAGTACCTGCTTTACCAGACTTTGGTCGGCGCGTGGCCGACTGGAGAACGTGCAGAACACCCATCTGAAAGTTTTGTGGCGAGAATACGAGACTACATGTTGAAGGCTGTGCGCGAAGCAAAAGAGAAAACCAGTTGGGCGAACCAGAATCAGGATTACGAGGCCGCGGTCACAAAATTTACTGATCGAATTTTCTCGTCGCCAGAGTTCTGCGACGATTTTGTCCCATTCCAACGAAGGATTTCACGCTTTGGAATGCTGAACAGCATCTCGCAGGCGCTGATCAAACTGACGGTGCCGGGCGTTCCTGACACTTATCAGGGGAACGAGCTGTGGGAGTTCAATCTGGTTGATCCGGACAATCGGCGAGCGGTGGACTATAAAGTTCGCCGCCGCATACTGCAGGATTTCAGGAAGTTTCGCGGGAAGAGCTGCGATGAGCTGGCGCCGTTTGCTCGCCAACTCGCGAGCAATCTGGACGATGGCCGGATCAAGTTATATCTCATTTGGAAGGTCCTGAACTTGCGAAAGCAGCGGGCGGAATTGCTTCAACGGGGCGAATACATTCCGCTCGAGGTTACAGGCGAACAAGCAAAGCACTTATTCGCCTTTGCCCGGCGGCATGAAGCGGAGACTATTATCGTGGCGGTTCCACGCTTATGCAGTCAATTGTTGGAAGGTGAGCCGCGCACGCCTTGCGGTGAGCAAATCTGGCGGGATACGAAAATTGAAGTTCCAAGCGAAGCCACTCGTTTCCGTAATCTATTTACGGGTGAATTGCTGCCGCCAACTGAACACGGAGCCTATTTCGTAAAGCATTTATTCA
>QHZX01000290.1 GCA_003224835.1 Acidobacteriota bacterium
TTGTCACGCGCTCCGAGATGCAACACTTGCAGATTCTTGAAGCGTAACGTCATCCCGGAGAACTTGTTTTCATAGCAGCCCCAAGGATTTGATTCCGAGGGCACACTCCATCTCATGACCGCCGTGTTTTCAGCGGGAATGAGTTCCAATCCGAGGAAGTCCGCGAAGTTATGCAAATCCCAGAATAATTTTCCAGTTTGGAGTTCGATTGAAGAATGGATTTCAAAATTCTCAAGTCTCATGTGGCCTCGCGCGGAGCATTGTAGTCGAGCAGGCTCAGGTAAAGCGCAACCGGGTGCTTGACGTAACGTCGCTATATCACTCATTGACCTGGAACAAAGGTCAATAGAAAGCGGACACTTGCGCTATCGCTTGTACAACAGTTCTCACTTACACGTGTCCAAAAGGCAACTGATCTTCGCTCTCATCGTGCCGGTGGAAATCTTGACATGCCAGAAGAGTTCCCGTCACCCCAATTACTTATCAGTGTTGAAAATATCAGCGACGGCTTTCCACGTGTGAGTTGCCTCTTTTCTCCAGACCACAACATATTTGGCGGGGGTGGTACTTGACTGGCCCTGAGCATCATTGAGCGTCAACTGTGCCGTTCCAATTTCGTATGCCATATCGCGAGACTTCGAGACCTGTACTTTAGTCGGCGCGAATGTCACAGCGAAGCCCGGCTTGGAAAACAACTGTGTGAAAAACTGCCGGATGTTCTCTTTGCCTGTCACGAGCGGCGCGTTGAAAGGGAGCACTGTGGCATCGTCGGCATAAAAGCTGAGGAACTTGTCTAGACTGCTGATTTTCGCGCTACTAGACCACTCCCTGTCCGCCGAACGTATCGTCTGCTCGTCACCGCTCTGGGCAAAGAGAGTTGAAGTGAAGACAACGACCAAACTCAACACCGCAGCGACTCGTAAAACCATATACCCTCCTGTGCGAACGCATCGTACTGCCCGAAATTAAGCATGTCAACCGTGTTGACGCTTTCCGATATACCGCATCCAGTGCTTCTCCCGGAATGAGGAAAACGTACCAACTCGGGAGCTGTGGGCGTGATTGGTGATAACGCCATAACACTCATTGACATCGAAAAAGGCGAAAAAAAAGGCAAGCTTGCGCGATTCGCTGTTACCAGAACTTAAAGCGCCGGGCGGACCTGTCAGGAGCGAGGGCGAGCAGTCAGCTTGGCGCTGACGGCGCGGGAATTGCGCGATGCTCGCTAACTTCCTGTGGAAGCGGGTTGTACCTGCGTTGCTTGAAAAGAAACGCGTTTCCACTGCCCATTCTGTTTCACCCACACGATTGTCACCCGCACATCTGCTGTTAGTGGCTTACCATTAATCGACATTTTGATATTGCCGCGCCCGTTGTATATTCCCGTATTCCCATACATACGAACGTTCTCTTCGGTGACATCAATTGCGCTGTACTTCACGGTGCCATCCTTTAACGCTTGGATGGTGTGACTCTTGTCGTCTGCGATGCCATTAGGCCCAATGCCCACAAAATCATCGGCAAGATATCGTTCTAGGACGGACGTATCCCCCTTGATGACAGCCATCCGTACCTGCTCTTCTAGTCCGGCGACGCCTTTCTCGGTCCCGCCGCCAGCCTTCTTCTCTTGCGACCAAACGGCACTTCCCAACGACAACGTGAACATGAGGCAACAAATCCAAATCCTATTCATCGAAACCTCCAATTTGTTTTGTTGGAACACGACTGTAGTCCCGGTGTTCAGCCGTGTCAAATTTCGGGCGACTATTTGTACTGGTTTGGGCGTTAGTAATCAGGACGAGATGTTGAGAAATCGCCATTTCACTCATTGACCCCGGCTGCCCGAACTGTGGTTGACTCCTCATTAGGACTTGGACTACTTTTAGCTAGAACCCCTTCGGGCTGGGCCTCTGAATTTTGGAGGTGCAAAATGGACCGGGTAGTACCTCGCCTCGTATACGTCCCAACACTTTTGCTGGTTGCCCTACTCACATTGAGCTGTGGCGGAGGAACGATGGATCCTCCTCGAATGCTCACGGCAATTTCCGTCACTCCGGCGGTTGCTCAGGCGCCAAATGGTCAGACTCAAGTGCAGTTCGTTGCGACCGGAACTTTTAATGAGCCGCCGATTACGGTGACTCCTTTAGCGGTTTATTGGAATTTTGCGAATACCCCACTCACAGCGTGTTCAGCCAACCACTGCGCGCAGATTACCAGCCAGGGAGGGCAATGTGCGGCAATTTAGCGCCTGGATCATGGACGATCACTGCAAGCGCTCCGGCCGACCCCAAGGCCACCCTCAACGACTTTGGTGTACCTAGAGTTTCTGCAAACGCGATGCTGAAGTGCCAATAATAGGCAGGACCTTAAGCCACTCATCGTCGAGTTGTGAGCGTAATCGCCTGATTTGGAGAGAAACAAACAATGGCGGGCCAAGGATGGCGAGAAGTAATGCGGCCACACCACTAAGCAAGGCTCTCAGATACGCCACGGTGTGTCTCTCGGATACTCGACTCTCACATTTTAACTGAGGAAGGATTGCAGTTGGCGCAAAATCGCAATTACACCCATTGACTTGGATCGGCCAAATTCGCATTAAATATAATCCCGTTTACGTCAGCCAATTCCAGGATCGATCTTTTTTGAGGGTCCATAGGAGCCCAAAACCAAGGGCCGAATACGTCAAGATCTCTCCAACGTACCGATGGAGAAGCAGGCCATCTTGTCGGCGATGCTATCCGCATTAGGGCAATCAAGTCCCAGAGATGACCACTAGAGTGAGAAGCTGGGCCAGAAATAGATTTCCCCTGATTTGGGGCGCACAATTCGAGGAGAAATGCGAACTGAGCATCGGGCGGATCTCAATACGAGGATGTCACGGTCCACGAGAAGCAGCCACGACACGCGCGTTTCGAGTGTTCCAGCATTGTGTATTCGCTTTGTGTCCTGGTCCCAAATCTGCCCAAATTGCGTCGCTTCGTCCCCCATTCACTCCAGCAAAGCTGTTGAAAACACGTGGGACCAGGATGAGAGGAAGATTTAGCAAACCGCCGCCTTCAGCCACTCGGCCATCTCTCCCGCGTTTGGAATTCATCAGCTTGCGCGTGCTAGGTGTCACACTGTCCGCCTCCAGCCAACAATCTCAAGCTGGCAGCGCGTCTCACGGAGCTATCTCGCTAAACAAAGGGCGATTCAAACGGATCCTCGAAGTTCTTTGTTTGCGCTACTACGTTATTACACAACGCTTGTGGGGAATGGTCAACCGAAGAAATGACAAACGTGAATTCCCCCGCCAAAAGTCTGGCCTTTAGCGATTCAAAACAAAAATTTCAGCACTCTGACTATTGCGAGCTACTTGGAGGGTTCATCAACCCGCAGGATTTGGTCCGCTTTCATATTCTTAAGGACCTGCACAATCCCGCTTGGCCATCGGATTTCCAATTCGTGAACCACGGAATCGTGCCCCAAGCCAAAATGCACTCGCTTATCG
>QHZX01000291.1 GCA_003224835.1 Acidobacteriota bacterium
CACACAGTGCTCCTCGTTCAAGTTGAGAACGAATCGGGATCGCTGGGCAGCGTGCGCGATTTTTCTCCCGCAGCTGAGAAGTTATTTCAGTCGCAGGTCCCTGGCGATCTGGTGCAGGCTCTGCACCGGCATACCGGAACCTGGAAAGAAGTCTTTGGCGCCGACGCGGATGAGGCGTTCGCAGCCTATGCCGTGGCGCATTACATCAATCAGATTGCGGTGGCCGGAAAGGCAGAGTTCCCGCTGCCTTTGTACGTGAATAACTGGCTGAAGTACAAACCGGATGCCATTCCGGGAGTCAATTATCCGAGCGGCGGTCCGACTTACAACATGCTGGATGTTTGGAAAGCGACAGCGCCGGCAATTGACATGATCGGGCCTGACATTTACACGGACGACTCTGATGCCTATCGCGAGACGCTGAAGCAATTCCATCGCGCAGATAATCCGACGTGGGTGCCAGAGACCGGCATGGATGAATCTTTCGGAAAGCTTTTCTTTTATGCGCTTGGCGAAGGCGCAATTGGATTTTCGCCGTTCGGAATTGACTACACCGGATGGACGATTCAGGATGAAAAGCCCCCGGCGCAGCACGCAGAAAATTATGCTCTGATTGGACCGATGGACCGCGAAATTGCGCGGCTGAATTTCGAAGGCAAACTGAAGACTGCAGTCGAAGAGGAGGGCGCAGCGCAATCGTCTCTGGATTTCGGCAAGTGGCAGGCGACCGTGGCTTTCGGATTTCCGCAGTTTGACGGTGGGCAAAAAGCGCCGGGCACAAAGGACCATCACGGGCGAGCGCTGGTTGCGCAACTCTCCGCCGACGAATTTCTCGTGACCGGCACTGACGCGCGGATTAAATTCCAGCCTGCATCGAAAGAAAACGCGCACATGCAAATTCTGCGCGCCGAAGAAGGACGTTACGACAACCGCAATTGGAAATTTCTGCGCCTGTGGAATGGAGATGAAACCGATTTTGGACTGAACTTCACGCACCAGGGGAAAGTCGTGCGGGTGAAGTTGGGGACTTATTAAGATGTCGAGCGGCTGAGCACTTAGCGCTCGCCGGTCACGAATGTAAGGCGAATCTCGTTGTTCGGACAAAGAGCAGGTTCCTCATGCCTCAAGGCATTCGGAATGACAAGTCATTTGGGCAGACGGGCGTCCCCACCCGTCCTGAATGTCGCACCTTGACGCTTTGTGCCACTTACGTTTGGGAGTAAGCTAGCGACGTTAGCAGCCTCCCCCGCGCCCTTCGTCTAAATTGATCTGGCCATGTTGAATAGCGGTTCAAAACCGGAAAGGTCTTGGCAAGACATCGTTGCCGATGCGGGAAAAGAACACAGCCCTGAGAAACTGACTGAACTTTCCAAAGAATTAGAGCAGGTCCTCGATCACCGAAAGAAGCTTCTGCGCACGACAGAATCCGGTAAGCCACCCGCCCAAAAGAAAAATCAATTGTGAATTTTGTGGGACCTACTCCGCTGCAGCTTCTTCGTTTTGCGGCGACAGGAAGATGTGACGAATAAAGGAGAATGTCCGCCTATATGCGGACGGGCGAGGGCGCCCGTCTCTCCATATTTTTACTGGACTTTCTCAGCCTGGGACAATGACTTAGAACATCTTTCGAGGCGCTGATATTCGCTTCCATTCCATGCTCCTTCCGTTTATTTCCGCGCCGCCGTGCGGGCAAGTTCCCGCCAGGTGATGAGTTTGATGTTTTCTTTAACCAGAATCTGGCGAAATTGATCGCTGTTAAAAAAATCGAAATCGCGCTGCCTCCAAGCCGAGCCCCACGTTGACCGTTCCCTGGTGGCCGCGCGCAGTTCCTCATCGTCAAAACCGGGATGAATGACGAATTCGGTCACGCCGGGTTTCAAATTTTTCAGCGCCGAAATGTAAAACTCGTTCCATTTCTCTGGCAGTATCTCGGGGCCGATCGTGATCGTGTGGTCAAGAATTATGTCCTCAGGACCGAGGCTCTCCTGTAGGTAAGGATAATCAGCGAACCAATCTCGGTTTACGAAAACCGGCAACTTGTAATCATGAGCCACTCGTAGCATCACGTCGAATAGTTCCTTCCCATTCATAATCAGCCGGTACTGATGCGAATCGAGATGGGTGGGGTGAACACCCATCGCAAGCGCACGCTCAATCTGGGCGCGCAATTCTATTTCGACCTCATTCGCCTTGATGTGCTGATTATGTTCCCAGTCATGATGGAAGTATCCGTTTTCGTCCAGGAGACTCGACACTTTGTCGGCGGGAGCGACCGGACCCCAACGGTAATAAACTCGCTCACTTGTCAGCGTGAGATGCAGTCCGAAGTCTGCATTGGGATGGGATTTGGCGTAGTCAGCTATCTCGGGGAACCATGGGCAGGGCACCATCAGGCTCGCGGAGTTGACCGAGCCAGCCTCCAGAGATTTAATAGCCGCGGCATTCACCGCATGAGTTTCACCAAGGTCGTCGGCATGAACGATGATCAGCTTTGTGCCGGGAGCGTATCCAAGGTGGTCTGTCAGGGTTTGCGAAGACATTGTCATCGGAGAAAAAGATAGAAAGGATACAAGGATCAACAAGGCGAATGTGAACTTGTGACTTCTCTCAAGCCCATTGCGATATGGCATAGGACATTACTCTACTGCGGGATTCGGGGGCTTTCCAGACCACTGTTGATAACAGGCGATTTCACTCACAACTTGGCCCACCGGAAATCGTACGAAGCTGGCGCCAATGGGGTATCCTTAAGTTTGACTGAAACGAAATCGACTGGGGGTGATGGATTTGGCGGAAGTTCGA
>QHZX01000348.1 GCA_003224835.1 Acidobacteriota bacterium
ATCTTTTTCTTTGGCGAATACTTGTGTCGCTTGCTCCTGCGCTCCGAATAAGGCGAGCGCAATCGTAAATCCCAATATTGACCGGTAGAACTTCACTTCGACGCTCCTGAATTTGCATCCAGGCCAAGCCTGGAAATAATTTCATCGACAATAGAGGCAATTTCTCGTCCCGCAGTTTGAATGCAATACGCGGCATTCATATATGCGGGCCGGCGCTGCTCGTAAAGAGCAGAAAAGCAATCGTGGTCGCTCAACAACGGGCGAACCACGCCGGACTCCTCACAACGGCGAAACAGCTCTTCTGCGGGAGCATCGAGAAACACCGCCGGAATTTCATTTTCGCGCAGAAGCCGCTGGTTTGTATTGTCGATGAATGCTCCCCCACCTAACGAAAGTACTGCCCCGCCGGCCTGGGAAGGACGAATGGCTTGCTGCAACAGCTGCTGTTCGAGGTCACGAAAGGCGACTTCTCCGTCTTGCTGGAATATCTCTGGAATGGTGCGGCCGCCCCGCTTCACGATGAGATCATCAAGATCCACAAAGCGCCAGCCCAGTTTGGCGGCCAAAGCCTGGCCGATAGTTGTCTTGCCCGCACCCATAAAACCGACGAGAGATACTGCGGATGGGAGATGAGGTGGCGTACGCGGCCTGGTAGACGAAGGCAGTTCATCCGTCATTTGCGGCATTCAGCCTTCTTGAAGCTGGATTAGTTCTGGCGTTTCTTTAGCCGGATTTTACCACTGAAGGAAAACAGCCTTACTGAGGAGGCAGCCTTTCCGAGAGTTCCGGAAAGCGAATTCGCGCCGCGGACTAGAAATGGTGCGTGCTTTGGCTCGAGAGAAAAGTCGCTTTGCACAATGCCGTTGGTTGAACGAGCGAGCACATCAATCGAGGCATAAGCGGGGGCGACCGCTTCAATGTTTCCGGTATGGCTGGTGAAAGCGTATTCGCCTTCGCCGGCAAAGTCGCCTTGGTATTCGATCTTGCCGGTATTTGAGTTCACGGCAACCGTGCTGCCGGTCACTGCGCTCATGACTATGTCACCGCTAACGGACATAACTTCAACGTCACCATGTACATTGCTGAGGCTTACCGGACCAGTTAACGTTCGCAAACGAACGTGCCCGCCGCTGCAATCCACAACTTCGATGGCGCCACTGTTGCCGACGACGGTGAGATCGCCCTGCAATTTTTCAGCATGGATGCGCCCGTTATCAGAATGCAAAGTAAGGTTCGCATCAGGTGGCACTAAAATTTCGTACTCCACAATACCGCTGGAGGCGTCGCCACCGGGAAGAAGATGGGAGACGATGTCCACGCGATTGCGGCTTTTGCTTTGGTCCAACTCTACCTTGTCAGAATGGAGAATGGCGGTAACGCTTATTTCGTGTGCGGCGCCGGCCTTTACGACCACCGGACCGTAAGGATTGTTAATTGAAATGGTTGGATGTTTGCCGACTTTGAAATGCAAGTCCTTACGAATGTTCTCCGCGCAAAGGGACGCGCCGGCGAGCATCATTACGGTCACGACGGTTGCAGCACATCTACCCGAGGACATGATTCTCTCCCAATTACTGCCCGTCATTGCTTTGATCCAAAGCCAGGCGATAAACCATCTGCTTCTGCTCGTATGCGTTCATCAGCATTTGCTGCGAATAAATATCATTGGGATCGTTTCTCACCGCTTCCTGTGCGTCCCGAATGAAGGCATTAGCTTGATCCAAGTCATTCCGGTAGGCCACCGCCTGCGCCGGGGGGCGTGAGGCAACCGTCTTTAGGATGTCCCTGTCTTCAGCGGAAACTGCAGGCGCTCGTGAACTCTTGGGAACGCTGACTTTCGCAACCGGCTGGGTGTCGCCGATTTTCGCTGGATGATAGAGCTTAATTCCGGCGGCGATCGCCAAGGCTGCGGCAACTGGCACTAGCCAAGCAGTCCGCCAACGCCGGAAAAAGTCAGGCAGCAAAGGGCGCGCCGCACTGCGGATCAACCCCTCTCTGCGCAATTGCGCTTCAAGGGCACTCCAAACTTTAGGGGCGGGATCATCCAACTCTCGCAGGGAGACAGCTTCAGCCGAGATCAGGGTCAAATCCGCAAGAAGACCGGAGCACGCGGAGCACGAATTCACATGAGCCTGCTGCTCGGAGCTGCGAGCACCTTCCAGATAATCTGACAGGGCGTTTTCAAACTGCAGGCAGTTCATAGGGCCTCTCCCCGAACCATGCGCCTCTTGATTAATCATCTCCTCTTCCCGGCCTTTTCGGCTCTGTTCACTCGAAGGAGATCGCGTAATTTTATGCGTGCCTTGTGCAATTGCGACTTGCTATTGCCAATCGAGCAGCCGACCATTGTGGCAATTTCATTGTGCTCGTAGCCCTCGACGTCGTGCAGTACAAAGATCGTACGATAACCGGGAGGTAGTTCGTCAACCGCTCTTTGCAACTGTAGCCGGTCAATTGATCCAGCCAGGCGCTCATCAGGAGCGCCCAGCTCTTTTCGGATCGTGCCCTCTTCTTCGCCTTCGGTGGTCTCTTCAATTGGAACCACCGGCAAGTTTTTCTTTCGCAGTTGCATCAAGACGACGTTTACCGCCATGCGATGCAACCAGGTCGAAAATGCCGATTCCCCGCGAAACGTTCCGATCTTGCGAAACAACTGCAGAAAGGCTTCCTGCGTCAGGTCCTCTGCAGAAGCGGTGTTGCCCGTCATCCGCAGGCACAACGAATAGACACGACGCTTGTGGAGGTGGTAGAGGAAGTCGAAAGCCTCTGCATCCCCCTGCTTTGCTTTCTCTATAGCCTCTGGCTCAGAGAGCTTGGCGCTCTTCGATCGTTTCGCGTCCGTCAACTTGCCTTTTCCGGCCGCAGTAGGTGTGATGCGGCATAAAGTTCTTTTCGTTGTACTGCTTGCGGCGGGGCAGCAGGCTAAAAGTTACCACGGTAGGGAGCCTAAAGTGTAAGAGAGGCGAGGTCAACTCGCCTAGTTTTTATGTTTGGAATTACGAGACTCCCGACATCAGCCGCTTTGTGGGTTTTATGAGCAAAGCGAGAACCACCGCAGCCAATACCGGAACAACTCCGCTGATACCGAACAACTTTGGCAACGGCATTGACTCAAAAAGCGAACCGGCCCGTCCAGCTAGCCAGTTCCCGATACTCAATGACAGAAACCAAACTCCCATCACGAACCCTGCCGCTCTGGCCGGCGCGAGCTTGGTCATGGCGCTGAGTCCTACCGGGCTCAGGCACATCTCTCCGACTACGCTTAGAAAGTAAGCAAAATTTAACCAGTTTGGGGAAACGCCGGTGTGTGCTGCCGGCGGGACGAGCACAAGAAAACTCAAGCCGACGAATAGCAAACCAACCGAAAACTTGGCGGGGCTGGATGGCTCGCGTTTTCCCAATCTAACCCACAGCCATGCAAACAGCGGAGCCAGCATGAGGACAAACAGTGGCTGGATCCACTGAAACCAACTTGCAGGGAATTGATAGCCCAGAACATGTCGATTCGTATTCCGCTCCGCGAACAAATTGAGGGAGGAGCCAGCTTGCTCATATGCTCCCCAAAAAACGCACGAAGCGATGAAGAGCACCAGAATCGCAGCGGCCCGTTTTCGTTCAGTCGTAGACCATCCTTTGGTCAGGATCATCCAGGCAAACACGGCAATTGCTATTGCGAGCAAAACCCAGCCCAAGGCATTGGAAACTGATACCGCGGTAATGTGGATGGTCCCTCTGGAATTCAGCGCGGCGAGCACAACAAACGCGAGGACTCCCGCGCCGGCAAGGAAGCCGGCATTACGTTTTTGGCTGCGATCTTTTTCCGGACTTGCAGATCGAGTGGGATGACGGCCGGCTTCGCCGAGGTATTTGCTCGTAATCAGATATTGCACGACGCCTATCAACATTCCGATTGCGGACGTCGCAAAGCCGAGCCGCCAATTCACCTTTTCGCCTACCCAGCCGACGATCAACGGCGAAAAAGCTCCCAGGTTGATGCCCATGTAGAAGATTGAGAAGCCGGCATCCCGGCGCTTATCATTCGGGCCGTAAAGTTGTCCGACAATCGTGCTCACGTTTGGCTTCAACAGACCTGTCCCGAAGATGAGCAGAGCTAGACCGCTGTAAAACGCCGCTAAGCTAGGGGAAGCCAGGCATAAATTTCCGGCCGCGATCAGGATGCCTCCGAAGAGTACCGCCCGTTGTTGCCCAATGATGCGATCGGCCACCCAACCGCCCGGCAAGCTCAGCAAATACACCATCGCGGTGTAAAAACCGTAGATTGCTCCCGATTTCATCACCGAGAAGTTCATGCCCCCCGTCTGGAGGCCCGCGGTCATATAGAGAATGAGAAGAGCGCGCGTTCCGTAGTAGCTATAGCGCTCCCACATTTCGGTGAAAAAAAGCGTAGCGAGGCCGCGGGGATGGCCGAAAAAGCTAGTATCCGAATGTTCGGGCGGAGCGTTTACCAGCGCTTGTTCCATTCAGGAATCCGTCTGGTGGAAGATATCAGAGATGCGAGACCGGCGCACGCAATCGCGTTTGTAAAAGGTTTACGCAACCTAGCGTATAGGGATTTACCGATTACGGAAGGGAATCGGACGAAGGCAATCTTCTGATGAAGCCACCTATTAGCCAGAATGGTTGATGCCGTGAAACCACGGACCGAATTGGAGATTCAAAAATGCGCTGTAACTACTTGCTGGTGATTGTATTGTTAGCGACTGTCGCTTACGCGAAAGAGCCGAAGCACTACCAGAGCGGCAGGCTGATGAAAATGGAATCCGTTAAATGCGGAACAGACGAGAAGAACGGCAAGAGTTTAGCGGGCGAGATGATCGGGACAGACTCTTCGCACATGAAGACCCGTGAGCTGCTTTGCCAACAGTACATACTTGAAACCGATAAGCTGGTGTACACGGTCCAGCCAAAAGATGACAAACATCCGGCCCTCCTGCCCGTCGGCGAGACAGCCCAGTTCCGCTTAGAGAAAGACAAAATGTTATTGCGCGTCGAGGACATGGACAACAAAGAACGCGAATACATTGTGATCTCGATGGTGCCTAACAATTCGGCGGAAACAACTCACAGCGCCCGCGACTCGGGTCCGGCAAAATAGCCACGTTTCCTCGCGGCTCACGATAACAAGCCTTTGCTTTAGATTCGCCCTTAGAAAACGCCTACCCGCAATCATCTAAGGTATCGGCGCAGGTGCAAAGCCCAACCGCTCCCAACTGCGTCGCATCCAACTTTCAACCTGCTGCCCTGTGAAAGCTGGGGAAAGGCGCGAGCAGAAATACTAATTTCGAGAACAAGGAGAGGGTATTCGATGAAAAAGATCATGTGGATGGCGATGTTAGGGCTGATGATCGCAGCTCCTTCATGGCTCGCGGCGCAGGAAGTTGGCGATTACAACCACGGTAGCGTAGGGATTTTCGCGGACTATTTCCGCTTCTCGCCTGGTTCTAGCACGACAAACTTTGTCGGGTTTGGCGCCCGGGCTGGTTTCCATGTAAGCAGTCACGTTGCGCTCGAAGGCGAAATGAACTACGACTTCGAACGTAATTTCACGACCATTTGCAACAACTGTGCGAGCACCAGTTTCAGCACCACTCGGGTGCGGCCCCTGACTGGACTCTTCGGACCGAAGTTTGAAACTCCGGGACCATTCAAGTTTTTTGTTACCGGAAAACTTGGCTTTTTAAACTTCACCACGAGTTCGGCTGCGGTTACACCGGGGACGGTTGGAAGTGCGATTAGCAGCGTAGGCGGAAGGGGTACGCATTTCGCGATGTATCCAGGAGCAGGTTTCGAAGGTTTCTGGGGACCAATTGGGCTTCGTCTCGAAGCTGGAGACGAGGTGTACATCAGCAACGGGACGTTTAACAATTTGAGGGTGACGTTCGGACCGCAGTTCCGGTTCTAACTTCTCTCAATGTCCAAAAAGGCAGCCCGGGAGGGCTGCTTTTTTTATTGCAAGGCGACTTGCATTTTCCGCTTGTCGCAGTTTACCGAAAGAACGTGCTCAGACCCTGCTGTCAACTCCGCGTCAATAGTTTCGATTTGATCGTAGTTGTTGGCGGGCGAGACGATGCGTATCTGCAGCGCATGTTTTCCAGGAGCGAACTGGAACTTAGTAACCTGGTTGACTTCCAACGCGCGCAATAGCGGATGTCTTTGATCTACGCCGCGCAAATTTTCATCGAAAACGAGTTTGTCGTCCAGCCAGATGGAAGCCTTTGCGCCATTGAAATGATGCTGGATCTCCACTTGAACTTTGGCAGATTCGACGGTTGCGCCGGGCGTTGTTGATGTGACCGGCAGCACATCTTTTCGGCGTGCGCGTGGCTTATGAGCTATAACTTTTTTGACTGCGGTCTGTGCAGGCGCAAGCTCGCGCGGGTGGATAGGATGTGATCGCAGTTCCGCCAATACCTGGGCGGGAAACGGCACATTTCGTACTCTCGTCATCCGCCATGCAAAGAGTATGCTTGCGGCGGCGATGACGCCGATTGCAGACCACAGCGAATAAACCTGAATTCGACTCGCCCTCAATCTATTTTGTTTGGTTGCGTGCAGTAAATCTCTTTGCAGCGACGGAGTAATAAAAGTTGCAGTCTCCGACGGCGCGAGCTCAGAACTGCGGAATTCATGAATTGCGCGTGCCAAGGCACCGCCACTCGCATAACGTTCATCCGGATCTTTGGCAATAGCCCGGGAGACAATCGCATCCAACTCCGGCGATACATTGCTTTGAAAACTGGTGACCGGCACCGGGTCAATGTTCATGACTTTGAACACGACTGTCTTAGCGCTGTTTCCCTGGAAAGGACGAAAGCCGGTGATCATGCTGTAAAGTACGACTCCAAGTGAGAACAGGTCAGAGCGCGCGTCGCCCTGCTTGCCACTCATCTGTTCCGGAGCCATGTAGGCGGGGCTGCCCACAACTTCACCCACTTGCGTAATTTCCTGATGCATCCAGGCGACGCCAAAGTCTGCAATCTTGGGGTGACCGTCTTCCGTGATCAGAATGTTGGCGGGCTTAATGTCGCGGTGCACCACTCCCTGGCTATGGGCATAGTCCAGCGCTTCTGCGATCTCTTGTGCGTACTGGAGCGACAAGGATAAAGGGAGCTTTCGCTCGCGCGCCAGAAGTCGGTTCAGCGGTTCTCCGGTGACAAATTCCATGACCAAGTAAGGCTCGTTGGTTTCCGGGTCTTCTCCCGCGTCGTAGATAGTGACGATACCTGGGTGGGATAGCCGTCCCGCAGCACGGACTTCGCGCAAAAACCGCGCTCGATATTCGCCCTCATCGGCGAACTCCTGCCCGCTCAGCGAAATCGTTTTGATCGCGACCTGACGACCGATCTGAGGATCGTAGGCGCGATACACGACTCCCATTGCGCCACGGCCAATCTCAGCCTCAATCAGGTAACGACCCAGGGTTTGGTGAAGGGTTGTCACACGTAACCCCGATCTTAAAATTCCGGACCCCTAGAGTCAGCACGGAATCAGGCCGAGATAGATTACATCGGTAATCAAGGTGCGCAGTGACCACCGTTACTTGGTAATCATCATCCGAGGTGCTTGGCGGAATGTCTACGGTTGCGGCTCCGGCCTGCGGCGTAGCTCAACTGCTCCCGTGTGCGGAGGTAAAAAGAAAGGGAATTCAACCATGAGGTTGTGGACCGGTACCCGCAAAATGAACTGTTCCGGCTTGCGCCAAGGCCCTATCCAGCGGTCTTTTATGCTGAAAAAGACCCAGCCGGTGATCGCAGGATTTGAATGATTCAGTACCGCAGGACGTAGACCCTGAGTGCTGATGAAATCCATCATTTCCGTGTAGTCCTTTAGCCGGGCTTGCAATTCGGCTTCCTTTTGCGCTTTATTTTCGGGATGTTTGCGCAGTTGGTGTCGCTCGACTTCATCCGTAATGTCATCTACGTTTTCCTGCAAATGATGAAGCATGACGTCGGGATCCAAAGAGGTTTTCATGAGTTGAAGATGCTTAACGAATTCAAGCGAAAAACGGTTTTGCTGAACTTCCAATTGCCCGCCACCCTTGTAACGGAAAGTGAGTAGCACGCTCAGCATTGCTGTCGCCCGGTGATGAATTTTTTCCAACTCCTGCCGGTCTACGGCGAGAATGATTTCAAAGTCCGAAATTGAGATTCCGTAGTAGGTACGGCCGTCTTCATAGTCTTGGCGAAGGGTACAATTCGGGGCATCCTGAGACCACCGAGCAACCGGGACTGGGTTTTTATTAACGGCGAGAAGAAATGAAGGAAAGAGAAGCGTGATCGTGATCAGAGCTACAGAACGCACACCGGAAGTATAAGGGAAATACCGCACGAATCGACCTCGCGCAAGCAACCCCTGAGCAGAAAATCTACTCTTTTTAATACCACTTCTTCGTCTGCTTAGCCTCACCCGATGTTTTCTGACCGGAGCTAATTTAATGGGATTCTTTGCTCGGCTGTTGACTTGGATTGTTGTGCTTTTGGCGTCGACGCTCTATGTCTATGCCGCTCCCTGCACGCTAAGGCAACTAAATCCGTCGGTTACAGTGTGCACGCCGGGGACGAATGCCCTTGTGCAGAGCCCGGTCCACGTTGTTGCGGGCAGCACCGACACAAATCCGGTTACAGCGATGCAGGTCTACGTCGACAATAAGTTTACTTTCCAGGTAAATGCGTCCACGCTGGACACTTTTGTGAATCTATCTACCGGAAATCATCGGATCACAGTCCAGGGATGGGACAGCACTGGAGCAACTTTCAAGCAGGATGTCCCGGTATCGATGCAGCCACCATGCGCTTTGAACACGACAAACCAGACTGTGACTATCTGTTCGGTGGTCAATGGTTCGGTAGTAAGCCAGCCGTTTCACGTGGTCGCGGCGGCAACGGATTCAAATCCGGTGACCTCGATGAAGCTGGTCATTGATGGCGTGAGCAAAGGCAGTATCGCGAATTCAGCAATCCTGGATCTTTATGTGAGCAATCTGACAGTGGGATCTCATTCCATATCAGTACAAGCGCAGGACAACAAGAGCGCACCGTTTAGCAAAGTGCTAAATGTTAGTGTGACGGATGCTTCACACGGCTTATCGAACCTGCGCCACATCATCTTCTTTCTGCAGGAGAACCGATCCTTTGACAGTTACTTCGGCATGCTCGGACAGTACAAAGCTTCTGAAGGACTGGCGAATGATGTGGACGGGTTGAACCTGAATACTACGTTGAACAACACGCAAGGCCAGCCGGTACACCCGTTTCATTATCAAACCGTGTGCACAGAAAACCTGAGTCCGGCGTGGGACGAAGCTCACGTGGATGTCGATGGCGGGCTGATGGACGGATTTATGTTAACCACAACCTCCGTTCCTTCAACCATCGATCCCACCGGGACCAGAGCGATGGGTTATTACGATCAGACAGACATTCCTTACTACTACGAGGCGGCAGCCCGGTTTACCACCAGCGATCGCTTCTTTTCCCCGGCGCTCACCAATACCGTGCCAAACCGCCTGTATATGTTCACCGGGACCTCGTTTGGGAACGCATTTCCCCCTACCCCTCCGAGCGGAGGTTTTACGCAACCGACGATTTTCGCGCACCTGGATCAGGCAGGCGTGAGTTGGCGCTACTATTATCAGGACGGCGCGTCTTCAGCATTCATTCAACAGTTTTCGATTTATAAAACTGATTCGGCGAAAGTTGTGCCAATTGCGAATTGGTTTAGTGACATCATGAACGACAGCACGCTGCCGTCTGTTATTTTTATAGAGCGAGCCTCGCCTTCCGCTCGCGATGAGCACCCTGGCGCCAATATTCAGGCGGGAGCAGCGGACGCGGCGAACATCATTAATGCGCTTATCCACAGCCCGTCGTGGAAAGATTCGGCGCTCATCCTTTCGTATGACGAGGGCGGCGGTCTTTATGATCACGTGCGGCCGGCGAGAGAGGTGAAGCCGGATTCGCTCGCTCCAAAACTGACGTCGAAAAACAAGCCGGGGGCGTTCAACCAAACTGGAATTCGTGTACCGCTCATTGTGTTTTCACCTTGGGCGAAGCCCAGCTTCGTTTCTCATACTGCGCGCGACTACACGTCCATTCTGCGTCTGATCGAGGATACTTTTCATGTAACGCCGTTGACCTTGCGCGACAAGAATGCCGACAACATGATGGAATTCTTTGATTTCTCAGGTGCGCCGCGCTTACTGACCCCGCCGAGCCTTCCCGCGCAACCTATCAACGGTATATGTGACAACAATAGGGAAAAAGCCCCGGGCTTCTAGTTCCCGCACATTAGTTTCATTATGAGAAACATATCGAAGCCCGGACGC
>QHZX01000292.1 GCA_003224835.1 Acidobacteriota bacterium
TTGTGCTGGCACGACGTAACGGCGTGATTGATTCGGTCGATTCAGAACGCATCATAGTGCGTGTAGAAGGTGAGCACCACCCGGGGCAGCTTTCGCGCGAGGTGGGCAGCGACATTTATCAGCTCACGAAATTCAAGCGTTCGAACCAGAACACTTGCATCAACCAGAAGCCGGTCGCGTCGAAGGGACAGCGGGTGGTGAAGGGCCAGGTGATTGCCGACGGACCTTGCACCGACCATGGAGAGTTGGCGCTTGGGCGTAACGTCCTGGTGGCCTTCATGCCGTGGCGCGGATACAACTTCGAAGACGCAATTCTGGTCTCGGAAAAGCTGGTGCGCGACGACTATTACACCTCGGTCCACATCGAGGAGTTCGAAATCGAGTCGCGCGATACCAAGCTGGGCCCGGAAGAAGTCACCCGCGACATTCCAAACGTCAGCGAATCCACGCTGCGTAATTTGGATGAAGCCGGCGTGATCCGCATCGGCGCAACTGTCAAGCAGGGAGACATTCTGGTGGGCAAAGTCACGCCTAAGGGCGAGACCCAGCTCACGCCGGAAGAGAAGCTGCTGCGCGCGATCTTCGGTGAAAAAGCCGGGGACGTTCGCGATGCTTCACTCTACTGCCCTCCCGGAATCGAAGGCGTAATCGTCGACGTGAAGATCTTCTCCCGCAAAGGCCAGGAAAAGGACGAGCGGGCGAAATCGATTGAAGCCACGCAGATCGCGAAACTGGAAAAGAACCTTTCAGACGAGATTCGAATTCTTACCGACGAGCGGTTGAAGCGTCTGGAAAACATTCTTGGTAACAAGGAAGTACAAGCCGACTTGCACGACGAGCGCACGAATAAGCGCTTGCTGACCAAGGGTGCAGTCCTAGACCGCGACGCCATCGAGCGGATTTCCACACGGAACCTGAAGCGTATTAAGTACGCCGACAAAGATCCGCGGGTGAATGAGCAGATCGATGAGATCGAAGAAATGACCTCGCGTCAGATCGACGTTCTCAAAAAGATCGTCAACGAGAGGAAAGAAAAACTCACCAAGGGCGACGAGCTGCCGCCGGGCGTGATCAAGCTGGTCAAAGCTTACATCGCCATGAAGCGCAAATTAAGCGTGGGCGACAAAATGGCCGGCCGTCACGGGAACAAGGGCGTAATTGCCCGAATCTTGCCGGAAGAGGATATGCCGTACCTCGAAGATGGCACGCCGGTTGAAATCGTGCTCAATCCACTTGGCGTTCCTAGCCGTATGAACGTCGGACAGATTCTCGAGACCCACCTTGGCTGGGCGGGTCACGAACTGGGCGGAAAAATTGCGCAGCTTCTGAAAGAGAATTCGCGTGAAGAGACAATCCGGCGCGAACTCAAGACGCTGTTCAAAGGCACGACGCTCGAGCAGGAGATCGCTGAGGTACCAGATGATGAACTTGCCGGGGTTGCTGAAAGCCTTACCCGTGGCGTGTTCACTGGGTCGCCGGTGTTCGACGGCTCGCGCGAAACCGAAATTAAGGCTTTGCTGAAGAGCGCAGGCCTGCCGGAGGCCGGCAAAACATTCTTGTACGACGGTATGACCGGCGACAAGTTCGAGCAGCCGGTCACGGTTGGATACATTTACATGCTGAAACTGTCACACCTCGTGGATGACAAAATCCACGCGCGTTCTATCGGACCGTACTCGCTTATCACCCAGCAGCCGCTGGGCGGAAAGGCGCAGTTCGGCGGACAGCGATTTGGAGAAATGGAAGTCTGGGCGCTCGAGGCGTATGGCGCAGCTTTCATTTTGCAAGAGCTGCTCACGGCGAAGTCTGACGACGTTTATGGCCGAACCAAGATTTATGAGGCCATCGTCAAAGGCGAAGCTGCGATGGAGCCAGGCGTGCCGGAATCGTTCAATGTGCTGATTCGCGAGTTGCAGTCTCTGTGTCTCGATGTTGAGCTGATCAAAGCTGGCGAGAAGAAGCCAGTGGTCAGTACGGCGGGCGGAGATGGATTCGCTGCGGCGTCGCGATCACGCGGCGTGCTGTTGGAAGCAGATTGAAAAGCAGTTGCCAGTTGTCAGTTGCCAGCAAGAGCGGCATGCGATTACTGGAAGCAGATTGACTCTGTGTCCTCCGTGTTCTCTGTGGTTCAGGTTTTTAAGGCTAGCCACAGAGGACGCAGAGAGCACAGAGAAACAACACAGAGTTTTGAAGAGAAAAGCTGATGGCACCAAGCTCCCGCGCTATCAGCCAAGTTACGGCCACTGAGAACTGATCACTGGCTACTGATTCCGGAGCCGCTGGCGGCAGAGATAAGGCCGCAGGAAGTGGAGGAAATCTTGTTCCGTTCGAGCCCATTTGACCTGGCAAATCCTATTGCATATTTCGACGCGATTCGCATCAGCCTGGCCTCTCCCGAGAAGATTCGGAGCTGGTCGCATGGCGA
>QHZX01000293.1 GCA_003224835.1 Acidobacteriota bacterium
GGTGCGGTCTATGATTTGCTGGGTATTTTCTTCTGCGCGTCTCAGAATCAAAACCGCGCAAGGCTCCGCATTTCCATTCATTGCAAGCGGGACGACGGCGCTGTCTTTGACCTCTGGCTGGCTCTTCAGTGCATTCTCCAGATCTTCTGGATACACGTTCATGCCGGCCGGTGTGACAATCACGTCCTTCTTGCGGCCTTTGAAAAACAGATTGCCTTCGGAATCGAGCTGCCCGATATCACCGGTGTGATACCAACCTTCTTCGGAT
>QHZX01000294.1 GCA_003224835.1 Acidobacteriota bacterium
TGATGCGACTCCATTGCCGCGCACCAGAATTTCACCATCTGGCGCAAGTTTCACCTCGCGTCCCTCAAGCACTTTGCCGATCGATCCGCGGCCAACTTTGAATGGATGATTGACGCTGATGATGGAAGTGGTTTCGGTTAGGCCGTAGCCCTGAATTACGGCGAAGCCGAGACGCGCCCAGAATTCCTCGGTTTCCCGGTCGAGAGCAGCGCCGCCGGAGATAAAGGCCCAGAATTTCCACCCGAACTGACGATGAAAGCGCCGGAAAATCCACCAGCGGCGCAAGAAGTGCTTGCCGTCCGCCGCTTCGTACTGGTTATGAAATTTGTCGAGCTGCCCGGAATCTTCCAGATCGCGTTCGATCTTTTCTTTCAGCGATTGCAGCATTCGTGGTACCGCTACCAGCACCGATATTCGCTCACGGCGCAAAGTGTGAATGATGTCACCCGGCTTGAGAGTCGCTTGAAAAAAAACCGTTCCGCGCAGTAGAGGCGGCATGTACATGCCGAGGAATTGTCCAAAGACATGGCTGAGCGGAAGCAAATTCAAGAATCGCAAAGGGCGTACAAATCTTTCGTACTTCAAATAAGGCCTTATCTGTGCTTCGAGTGGCGCCACATTACTGAGCACGTTGCCATGGGTTATGACCACACCCTTGGGATCGGCGGTGGTGCCGGAGGTAAATACAATCTGCAGCGCGTCTTCGGGACTGATTTTTTCGGGATCGAGGGCTTGCGAGGAGCGAGGTTGCAGCACGGCCAACATTTCATCGAAAAACAAGGTGGGAAGTCCGGGCTGGGCATGATCCCGTGAGCACAGCAGAAGCCGGGCCTGGACTTGCTGAAAAATGCGGACCGCAAAATCGGCGGAAGCGACATCGTCCATTGGGACGGCGATCACGCCACGATTGGCGCAGCCGAAGAATGTTGCAACCCAAGCGGCAGAGTTCGGGCCCCACAGCACAACCCGATCGCCCTTTCGGATTCCACGCGCCGCAAGTTCGCGCGCGAATCGGAACGCCAATGCCGCGATGTCAGCGTAAGTCCAGCGTACCAGGCGATATCCAACACGCTCGGCATAGGCCTGTTCTTTCCCAAGCCGCTGAAAGTCTGCCAGATAATCGGCAACGCTAATCCGCACCGTTCAAGCGTAAATCATCTGCCACTGATCAGCCCTGTAGAGACGAAGCTGCCTCGGATGGCTGGAGCTTTAGGATACGTTGTGCTGAGGTGACGCCATATCTCCGTAACCGATGTGTGCTTGAAAAGTCTGGAAACGTAATTGTCAAATCCTGCGCCAGCACTTGCACCGCGAAGGACAATTCACCTAGAATCCACCGGTTCCCTAAATTCCTAGTTCAGGCCAGCTAATTTCTGCACGACAGATTCATTCGCGGGTTCTCCCCCGCGCGGAGGATCGTCGATGAGTTTCGTAGCCTGGAAAATTTTGAGAAAGCTTCCCAGATCTCTGCTGCGGGTTGGCGTGGTGTTTTTGCTGGTATCGGCCGCGCGAGCTTAGTTTCCCTGGTGAAAATATTTCCGTACTTTGGCCAGCAACATTGGCGTTGCTCTTCGGCCTCGATTCCAGCCCTCGCTTTGTCTTTCTTTCTTAATTCCTGTACAAAGTTCGTTTGAACGTTCCAGCCGCAGTGACTGCCGTGATAACCGGGACCAGCATGGGCTATTGCGGCCTGTGCATCTGGGCGGCGGCGCGTTATGCATCCCAGTCCAAACATCGGTTAGCTCCCATTACAAGTCTTCCGCCGGTTTCACTCCTGAAGCCACTCAAGGGGACCGATCCCGAAATGTATGAAAGCTTTCGTTCGCATTGTCTTCAGGACTACGCCGACTATGAAATTCTGTTCGGCGTCAGTGATGTCAGTGAACCGGCTGCTGAGCTGGTCGGAAAACTACAACACGAGTTTCCGCAGCACGCCATCAAGGTGGTGCTATGTGACAAAAAACTCGGCGCGAATGGAAAAGTCAGCAGCCTGGCTCAACTTGTGGCAGTGGCTAAATACGATGCCTTGCTCGTCAATGACAGCGATATTCGCGTCGCGCCCGATTACCTGCGGACCGTGATTACGGAGCTGCAGGCGCCAAATACCGGCCTGGTCACGTGCCTATATCGCGGCATTTCGGCGAACACGCTTGCTTCTCGGCTGGAATCGCTCGCCATCAGCACAGATTTTGCGCCGGGAGTTTTGGCGGCAAAGCAGATTGAAGGCGGCCTGCATTTTGGGCTGGGATCTACGCTGGCATTTCGACGAAAAGATCTGGAAGCGATCGGCGGGTTCGAAGCGATCGCCGACTATTTGGCGGACGATTATGAAATAGGGAAACGAATTGCGGAGCACGGATTGCAGATAAGGCTCTCAAATTCCGTGGTCGAGACGTTCCTGCCTGCCTACAGCTTCGGCGGATTCTTGTCGCATCAGCTACGCTGGGCGCGCACCATTCGGGCTTCTCGTCCGGGAGGATATGCGGGGTTGCTGCTAACGTACACTCTGCCGTGGGCGGCGCTTTCGGTTGTGCTTGCGCGCGGTGCGGCTTGGGTGTGGATATCGTTTCTCGCGGCCGTGCTGTTGCGAATTATGATGGCGCTGCTCAGCGGAGTTTCTGTTCTGCGAGATCGAGAACTTGTGCGGTCCTTGTGGTTGTTGCCGCTTCGTGATTTCCTGGCGCCGTTCGTCTGGCTCGCAGGAATGTTTGGCCGCAAAGTTCTTTGGCGAGGTGAAGAATTCGAATTAAACCGAGGGAGATTGAAGCGGGTGGTCTGATTACGCAGTGGTAGTCGCGGGAGCCACCGCTTTCCGGCTCTGCGCGACAATTTTTCCGTCTTTAGTGAAACGATAGATTTCTCCACGCCAATAAAAACTATGGCTTAGGAAACTGGCAATCCATACCCCGAAGCCCTGCAAATCGCGCAGAGGATAAAGCCA
>QHZX01000295.1 GCA_003224835.1 Acidobacteriota bacterium
CGACCGCAGCGACGAATTCTTTGGGCAACAGGAACGCACGCGAAGCGCCAAGCATGCCGGTATCTACAACCTCTTCGACGGTTACCAGGACTTTCCTCGCCGCGCCCAACAGGCTAAGGTCGAAACCGCGAGCTCCCTGAATCTCAATGTTACCGTCGCGATCCGCACGTTGCGCGTGCAGCAGCAACACATCGAGGTCGAGCCGCCGGGCCTGCCCGAGCGGCTCACCAGAAAAAACAGAGGACTATTCCTTCCAGAAGCTTCCCGCTTTCATCAAATCGGAACCAAATGGAACTTGAAATGGCATTTCCGGCAGATTGAAATGCGCCGCGTGGAGCGCCTGCGTCATGGCCAATGCAGACCATTCTTCAATCTCGATCTTCTTGTTTTCCAGAGCGTCTCGGAACTTCGGCGCGAGCCCGAAAATGTCCAGGCTGGAAAAGCAAAATATCAGCTTGCGGACAGCATTGGCTTCCAGGAACAGTTCGAGTGGCAAGCCGCCGCCCCAACTGGTAAACACAAAATCTTTTTTCCCGCGTGCCAGAATTCGTTTGATAAGTGCAATCGGCAGGCGCGACAGATGCACTCCACCGATTCCCAGGCGGACACCGTCTGGAACAATTTCCGCCAAGTCATCCAAATTTAAAATATCGGCCATACTGCGAACCTTGTGCGAGGGATTTTCATTCGGGCAGGACTGAGCAGGAGATGCCACCATCAATAGAGAGGCATTGACCGGTGACCCAGGAGCTTTCATCGCAAGCGAGAAACAGCGCGCCCCAGGCCACATCGATTGGCTGACCAATTCGGCCCAAAGGGTGCATCCTCTCCCAGGCTCGGCGCAGTTCAGCGGGATTGGGGACACGTTCCAGTACCTGTACATTCATCGGGGTCTCAACCGTTCCCGGAGCGATGCAGTTCACGCGAATTCCATGTTGCGCATATTCCCTCGCCAATTGGCGCGTGAAACTGATTACTCCGCCTTTGCTTGCCGCATAATGCGGATACCCGGGAAAGCCAAACAATCCCTGAATTGAAGTGATATTTACGATTGAGCCGCGCTTGGCAGAGATCATTGCAGGCAAGACGTACTTTGCGCAGAGAAACATGCTGGTCAAATTGACTGTCAGAATCCGGTTCCAATCAGCCAAGTCGAGAAGGTGTGCGGGCGATTCATGCGCAATTCCCGCCACGTTTGCAAGCACATCAATTGGCTGTCCAAATTCTTTTTGCGCAGCCGCAACTGCCGCTTTCACGTCAGCTTCAGCGCTCACATCAGTACGATGAAAAATGCATTTCGCTCCTGTGGCCCGAATCTCTTCTGCCGTCGCGCTTCCAGCTTGAGCATTGACATCGGCCGCAATGACCTTGGCGCCTTGCTGCGCGAACAGCAATGCAATGCCTTTTCCAATTCCCATCGCCGCCCCACTTACGAGCGCTACGCGGCCTTCCAGGCGCACAGATCCCCCTGTATTACAAACGTGAAGTGACAGAAACTATCACACAATACGATCCTTGTTCAACGAACGATTGGTTGAGGAACCAAGACGGCCGCTTCCATCTGTGTTGGATTGACAGAGGAGCGTGCGCCGCGTATATAAAGTCTCTCGTCTCAAGCCTGCTGAGGCGAGACAACGATGCCAATCATCATTTTAGTTCTCGCATCTTCTGGAGCTGCAACCCTGGCCTTGGGCGCCGGCGTACTGAACGGAAGTTTTGCTACCCCCACGCGTTTTATGACTCGCTGGAAGTGGGAAAATGTGTGGGCACTTTGGGCACTGTTCGGGATGTTTATTCTGCCATGGACAGTGGCTTTTATTACCGTCCCACATTTGTTGGCGACGTATCAAACGGCGGAAGTACGCAACGCACTTCTCCTCGTAGTTGCCTTCGGGGCAGGCTACGGAATTGCCGCAATCTGTTTTGGCTTAGGAGTCGAGGCGATTGGTATTGCCCTAAACTTCGCAATTGCGCTGGGAACGGCGACCGCGGTGGGCTCGGCAATTCCGCTTATTTGGTTTCATTCGGCCTCGGTTTTTACCGGACAGGGATTTGTAATTGAGGCCGGCATAGGACTGGTTATTCTCGGCATTGTCTTATGCGGAATTGCAGGGCGATCCAAGGAAAGAGATCAAGCGAAGCAGTTGAGTCAAACCAAACGCGCGGGTTCATCAAAGTTCGCAAAAGGACTCGCTCTGGCCTTAGTCGCCGGAGCCGGATCCGCATTCCAAAACTTTGGCCTGGCCTTTGGAGTTCCGCTTCTACGTCGCGCCGCGCAGCTGGGAACCGCAGAAGCTTACCAATCGATCGTGATTTGGGCTCCCCTGCTCACGGCGACCTTAGTTGCGTATTTGATTTTCTGTGCGCGGCTCTGGAAAAAAAACCACAGTTGGAATCTTTTCTTCGCGCCAAAAACCGCAAGTTACTGGTTACTTGGTCTTGTCATGGGCGCACTGTGGTTTTCAAGCCTTGTGGTTTACGGGGCGGCAGCGGCACGCATGGCAGACCTGGGCCCAGTTTTGGGATGGCCGCTGTTCATGTCTGCAATCATTCTTACTTCGAACGTGTGGGGACTCGCCATGGGCGAGTGGAAAGGCGCGGGTCGCGCATCTCTCATTACTATGTTCCTTGGTTTGGGCGGCCTGATTCTGGGCTTTTGCACTTTGGCCTGGTCTTCACGGATGGTTTAGGTTCTTGCGGGTGTTCGATATGAAAACTGATTTGCGGCGCCGACAAAATTCCAGCAAGCTGGGACCGATCGAAGTTGTGGCTGACTACGGAGATTTATGTGGCGAAGGTCCCTTGTGGGACTACGAAAAGCAGATCCTCTACTGGACCGATATAGACGGAAAGAAGTTTTATCGATTTCTGTGGAACGAGCGCAGGCATGAGCTCGTCCACGACGGCTTTCAAGTGAACGGAAGCTGCATGCAAGAAGGTGGTGGCTTCCTGGTAACCAATAGCCAAGGAATATGGCTATGGGACCCGCAAACCAAGCCAACGCTGCTGGCCTCCGAAGTAGATGGCAATGATTGCGTGATGAACGACTGCATTGCGGATCCTGAAGGACGCGTTTACTCCGGTTCGTATCATTACAATCCCGGCGGCGTGGCTGCGCCGAGCTTTCTTTTTCGCGTTGATACTGACGGCTCGGTTCACGTTGCGGACGAGGGCATTCAGTTT
>QHZX01000296.1 GCA_003224835.1 Acidobacteriota bacterium
TGCAACGATTAGTAAGGTCGATGGTGAGCACCGATCCGCGGCCGTATTTCACCGTAGAAGTGCCGTGCTTGTGCAGCTTTTCGTCGTTATGCGCGGCGATGTCGCGACCAGGGAATACGTCTTCCAAGTGCTTCGAAAATTCGGTGTCAACCGACATCAGGTCCTGGAAGCGGCCATGCTTCGGGCATTCCTTAACCATCCAGATCTTGCCGCCCTCCTCGATGATGGTGGCCTTAATCTCGCCTACTTTTTCGTTGATCAGGACTTCGTGCGGCAGATGGCCGTCCAAAATTTGTTGACGGATCTCGGGCACACATTTCGGGCAAAGAGAGTCAGTTGCGCGCGGCCAGCCGAGTGGCGGCTTCGACTTCTGGTAGGACTTAAGCAGCGGCTTGTCCGACCACTTGGGCGTTGGCGACGGGTTTGGTTTGATCCGGTTCAGGCGATCGAATACTGCCCAAACGCCCTTCGCACCAATCGTGACTGCCTTCTCCACATATTTAATCGGCTTATGCATGTCTTAAAGTTCCCTCTCTTTTTAGCCCTCGGCTATCAGCCGTCAGCTGTCGGTGAAAACCTCATGTCTGAAGTTGGTGCTTGGCAAAAAGCTCCTGCAAAGGAGATTTTGCCAACGGCCAACAACGAAGGACGAACAAAAATTGTCCGGTTTTCTGTTTGTCTATCCTATTGAGCCGCCGAGGATAAGGCACGGTTAAGTCAATAAAAGGTTAAAAATCGGGGTTGAGCGGGTAAAACTCGCAGCGGGCGGAAGCTAAGTTATTGAAGTAATTAGGGGTTTTGGAGTGACAGGATCTCTGGGGTCTACTCCTCGAATTCCTGTTTGCAAAGTTCACCTTGGATCCAAGGGACAAGCAGGTTCCTCGACTCCGCAGATCGTCTGCACGATCCGCTCCGCTCGGAATGACATCGGTCTGGGGTGGGACTTTTTGTGTTCACTTCCTAACTCATCGTCATTCCGAACGGCGGCGAACGGATGCGAATTTGCGAATCGTTCGCAAAGTCGAGGAACAACGACCGGTTCAGCTATTGTGCAAAGTTTGCCGTGCCTGCAGAGGAAAAACAGGTTCCTCGACTCCGCAGATCGTTTGCACGATCCGCTCCGCTCGGAATGACATCGGTTTGGGGGTGGGACGTTTGTGTTCACTCCCTAACTCACTGTTGTTTCGAGTCTGTTCACTCCCTAACTCGATGTCATTCCGAACGGCTTCAGCCGTGAGGAACCTGCTTCTTTGCACAGGCGATAGCTCGATTCTCTGTGACGCCGGTCACAGCCTGGTATCAGGCGGTCGCGGTACAAACGTCACGATGTCCCACGCACGCCGCTATTTCGTTTACATGATGTCGAGCAAGAGCCGCACGCTTTATGTCGGCGTGACCGGGTCGTTGATAGCACGCGTGTTCCGCCATAAAGCCGGAGAAGGCGGAGGCTTCACTCGGAAATACCGGGTCAATCGGCTGGTCTGGTATCAGAGCTTCGAACATGTTGGAAACGCCATCGCGAGAGAGACAGAGATCAAGGCATGGCGGCGTGAAAAAAAACTTGCTTTGATCTTCGAGAAGAACCCAACATGGGAAGATATTGCTGCTGATTGGGGCAAGCAGGTTGCGCTTCAGTATGCGCCTCCGGAATGCGACAAGCAGGTTCCTCACGGCTGAAGCCGTTCGGAATGACATCGTTTTTGTGTAGTACTAAAAATCATCGTGTTCTTGCGCAAGCGACAAGCAGGTTCCTCACGGCTAAAGCCGTTCGGAATGACATCGTGTTTTATTTGATGTCACATTCCTCACGGCTTTGGGGGTGATAGCCCCGAGCAACGCCGAAGCGAACCCACTTTTTCCGAGCACAAAAACAAATTCAGGGTGAGCCCTGAGCACTCCGAAGCAAACCTATTCTTTATGAGTACACAGAAAATTGGATGTCATTCCGAACCGCTTTAGCGGTGAGGAACCTGCTTTTTACAAGCAGCGCCGCGAAATTTTGCTCCCATCAAATGCCAGGCTTCGCGATATTTTTCGAGGCGCATGAGCTTGGCTTTACGATGAGGATAAAAACGCAACATCGGCGCGGGCATGCAAACGCGTACTGGCAGCACATACCAGAGATCGAGCGGGATAACGTGGGCGACGAGGAAGTCGATGTCCTTGGGGCCGTAAACGGCGCGACCTTTGCCCACAGTGTAAGTGGCGCGGGTTTCGTAAGCGCGGGCGCGAAGGCAATCGGTAGCTTTAACCTGAACGCGGAGAAGACGGCGACCGTTGTCGAGGATGAAGTCGTAGCGCTCGGAGTCTCCCCAGGGCTTGGCGACACCGAAGCCGAGTTCGCTAGCTTTGTGCTTGAGGCCAGAAGCAGCGGCACGTAAGTCGTGCCCTTACCAGAAGATCTCTTGACGGGTTGGAGGCTGAGAGACTGCGTCACCAAGTCAAAAGCCCCACCCTGTCGCAAACAACGCGACAAGGATGGGGCACCCGGCCGATATTTGAAAAAAAGAGGACCAAAACACGAAAGGCGCAGCGGTGGCTGCGCCTTTGTTATTTATCTTCTATTTCTAGAATAGCAACTCTGGAAGGAAATTGTGCCACGTTTCGGAACTTTATATTCCGTGCTGGATGAGCGGTTTAGGCGGAACTGGGCGCGCCAGGGGGCTTGACAAGATTTTGCACAGTTTAGGTCCGGCAGTGCCCTCCGGGAATCGTTAGCAGGAATGCCCGCCGGACGGAGATCGGCTTCGGCATGGCTGGCATGTCTGATGTGAACCTCCCATTCACTGCAGCGGTTTGCCGATTTCCCAATGGTGGCCGAAGGGATCGACAAGGCGGCCGACGCGCCATCCATATTCCTGGTCGGCAACCGGCCAAATCTGGGTGGCCCCGGCTTTGAGGGCACGGGCAAAGACAGCATCGGGATCATCGACTACCAAGACCATGCGAACCGTGCAGCCGCCGCGGAATTCAGAGCCAAGCGACTCAGGACTGAAATTTTTGTTCTCGGGAGATTCGTCCGCCACCCAGAAGTCAGCTTCTCCCACGGCAAGTTGAGCGACCACGTCGCCGTGCTCTCCGTCAAGTCGGAAAAGCTCTCGAGATCCAAAGGCCTGCTTATAAAATTCGATGGCCTTCGCGCCATGTCGGACCGACAGCATCGGGGAGATGGAAGTTTTGGGCATCGAGTTCTCTCCGGGGAAAGAACATTGTGTCACAGTCAAGCTACCAGCAATCAGCTGTGAGCTGCCAGCAGAAAGCGGGCGTATCTTTTCTACGCCAGCTGTGGATCGGCTATTTTTTGAGGTGGAGGAAGAAGAACAGGACTCCGAGAAGGACGAAAGCTGCCAGCAGAAAACGAACAAATGAGCTGCTGCCGGTGCCGGGAGTGATCGGTGAATTGCTGTCCAGACTGGTGTTTGAGAAAGACGACGAGACCGGAGCGCTGGGCTCCAGGGCACCGGAATTTTTCTGCCGTCCCTTGAGAAAGCGGGATAAAAGCTGACCAACGTTGCCGTTTGAAATAACGTACTCGCGGCGAAAATTAGTTTTCGTGCCGAACTTCGTGACTTTGACTTTTACATTATTAACGCTTTGGGTTTTGATCTGCTCGACCAACTCTGGCGGAAGGTTCTTTTCAACCAGTGCGACCGCCTTACCGGTGAGCCATTGCTCGACTGTGTTCTTGGTGCCGGCCTCTGAAGACTGCAACGAAGTATCGCCGGACTGTGCGGCGAAGACATCGGCCTTGTTGTCGAGTGAGATGAATTTCTTCTCGAGAGAAATTTTTAACCCCGGAATCTGGCTTTCGACCTCGGAAGTAATTTTGTCCTTAATCTGCTGCTCGAGTTCGAAGCGCGTATCAGCCTCGAGCGGCGGAACATTGGGATCACCGCAACGAGCAATAAATCCGCCTTCGGGTTTTGGCTCGATGCGATAAATGATCCGCGAAATTGTGCGCTTAATTTCCATCAGCTTTGGCGATTGTACGGCCACTTTGAGAGCGCAGAGAGAAACTTAGGTAACGGCGAGAGGTCGCGGTTTCCGGCCCGCATTCATGCCGGTTGGGAGGGGCGCCGCCCTGACGCGTGGACAAGGGAAAGTGTATGAGGAAAACCTTCGGAGGGATTCTTCCCAGCGTAGGTAGTCAGATACAATACTGACTTCTTAAAAGCTTGCCGGTGAGCGACGCCGAAAGGACAAGAGCTTGTGATCGTAGGAGCGCCGAAAGAAATTTATCCGGGAGAGCGGCGGGTTGCGCTCACGCCGGTTGTTGTGCCGATGCTGGCGAAGGCCGGACTCGAAGTTGCGATCGAGGCCGGAGCGGGCGTGGCTGCGGGATATCCAGACGCCCTATACAAAGACAAGGGCGCAAAAGTATTGACGGATCGCGCCCCGGTATTTGCGCAGTCGGACATTATTGTGCAGGTGCTCGGTCACGGGGCAAATGACAAGAATGGCGAGAGCGATCTGCGGCTGATGCGGCGAGGGCTGGCGCTGGTAGGATTTTTGCGGCCGTTGGGAACTCCAACAAACGACGGCAAAACCGATGCGAGCAGGGTGCAAGAGATCGCGCAAACGGGCGTGACCGCATTCGCGGTCGAGTTGATGCCGCGCACGACGCGGGCCCAAAGCATGGACGCGCTGTCCTCCATGGCGTCGATTGCGGGATATAAGGCAGTGCTGGAGGTAGCGAACGCACTGCCTCGAATATTTCCAATGATGACCACTGCGGCGGGGACTATTACGCCGTCGCGAGTGCTGATTATTGGAGTGGGCGTGGCTGGGTTGCAGGCGATTGCCACGGCACGGCGGTTGGGCGCAGTTGTATCGGCATACGATGTAAGACCGGCGGTGAAGGAGCAGGTGCAGAGTTTGGGAGCAAGATTTGTGGAGTTGCCGCTCGAGACACAGGATGCGCAGGACGCGCGAGGATACGCGAAGGCGCAAGACGAAGCTTTTTATGCCAAGCAGCGCGAGTTGCTGGGTAAGGTGATTGCCGAGAACGATGCGGTGATCACGACGGCGGTGGTGCCGGGGAAAAAAGCGCCGGTGCTGGTGACGGCGGAGATGGTGAAGGGCATGGCTCCGGGTTCGGTGGTATTGGATATGGCGGCGGAGCGCGGCGGGAATTGCGAAGTCACACGCGCGGGCGAGACGGTGGTGGTGAGTGGAGTGAGCGTGATTGGGCCGATTAATTTGGCGAGTGGAGTGCCGCATCATGCGAGCCAGATGTATGCACGGAATTTGACCGCATTTCTTGCGAACCTGGTTAAGGATGGGAAGATGCGTGCGGCAGAGAGCGATGACATTATTCGCGATACTTTGTTGACGCAGGATGGGGAAGTGGTGAATGCGCGGGTGAGGGAGTTGTTGGGGATGCCGGGGTTGGTGGCGAGTCAGTGATTTTTTTTTGCAGAGTTCACGGGGAAAAGCAGGTTCCTCACGGCTGAAGCCGTTCGGAATGACAAGTTTTTTTATTTCCTGTTAGAAGGTTGGGATTGGAAAGATTTTGGGATCAACTGTCGCAAAAATATGGGGCAGCCGAGGATAATTTTAACCGCAGAGTTCGCAGCGATAGCGCGGAGTTCGCGGAGAAGCATTACAGAGAAAAGCAGGTTCCTCACCGCTAAAGCGG
>QHZX01000297.1 GCA_003224835.1 Acidobacteriota bacterium
TGCGGGCTTCGACGTCTTCACCCATCAGAGTGGTAAAGATGGTCTCGCACTCGGCTATGTCTTCGAGCCTTACCGAGAGTAGTGTGCGGCGCTCGGGATCCATGGTGGTTTCCCAGAGCTGCGGAGCGGTCATTTCGCCAAGACCTTTGTAGCGCTGCACAGTGAATTCTTTCTTTCCTTCACCGAGAACGTAATCGAACAGCTCACGAGCTGTCGCCTTTTCAACTTCTTCTTTGACGACCTTCTTGGCGGATTTTGCCGGCTTTGTTGGCGAGCTCTGCTCACCCGAACGGGCGAGGGCGCCCGTCTCAACAGGGGCATCACCGTCGGCGGTTGCTTCTTCGCTTGAGCCATCAGCGCCGGCGCCGTTGCCACTTGCCGATCCCTTGGCGAGCGTTTCAACGATGAATGGCGGCTCCATATAAGGCTCGATCTGCTTGAATTTCGCGAGCATTTGCCGGTACTCGGGCGTGGACGACAGTTCCCAGTTGATGAGGTGCTCGGCACCTTGAGAATTCAGGTAGCGAACTTCCCAGAGGTTATGCTCTTCGTCAAAGCGAGCTTCGACTTCCTTGAACTGAAGTTCTTTTTGGAGCTTCTTAAGTTCCTTTTCGAGCTTCTCGATTTTCTTGGGCAGCGTTTTTTTGTCGCCCTCAAAGTCGGGACGCTTGGAGAGATCGAGCTTCGGCAGTAGATCGGTAACTTTCTGCGCTCGCAAGCGTTTGTTCAACTTGTCATGGAATGTGAGGTATTCGTTCAGCACGGTGATGAATTTTGCCAGTGCAGATCCTTCGAGCTTGGCTGCGCCTTCGCCGTAGCGAACGATCAAGCCTTCGGCGGCGCGCTTCACCATCACTTTTACAAACTCACGCTCGTCTTTGATGTACTGCTGCGCCTTGCCTTTTTTAATCGAGAAGAGCGGCGGCTGCGCGATGTACACGTTGTTGCGCTTGATCAAGTCCTGCATGTGGCGGAAGAAGAACGTGAGCAGCAACGTGCGGATGTGGCTTCCGTCCACGTCGGCATCGGTCATCAGGATGATTTTCCCGTAGCGCAGCTTTGAGGGATCGAAATCTTCTTTCGAAATACCGGTGCCGAGCGCGGTGATCATGGCGCGGATTTCTTCGTGCGCCAGCATCTTGTCGTAACGCGCTTTTTCGACGTTCAGAATTTTTCCCTTGAGCGGAAGAATTGCCTGGAAGCGGCGGTCGCGTCCCTGCTTCGCGGTGCCACCTGCGGACTCGCCTTCGACCAGGAACAGCTCACAGCGTTCCGGCTGCCGTTCGCTGCAATCCGCTAGTTTGCCGGGCAGGCCACCGCCATCGAGAGCGCCTTTTCGGCGAGTAAGATCGCGGGCTTTACGAGCGGCTTCGCGTGCGCGGGCGGCGTCAACGGCTTTATTGATGATCTTGCGACCTATGGTGGGATTCTGCTCAAGGAACGCGCCCAGACGCTCATTTACGAATGCCTGCACGATTCCGGCAATATCAGAGTTCAGCTTGCCTTTGGTCTGGCCTTCGAACTGCGGTTGAGAAAGCTTTACGCTGATTACCGCCACCAGGCCTTCACGAACGTCATCACCCGTGAGATTTTCCTTTACGTCCTTGAACAGACCCATCTGCTGGCCGGCGTAGTTAATGGTGCGGGTAAGCGAAGTGCGGAAACCAGAGAGATGGCTGCCGCCGTCAACCGTGTTGATGTTGTTGGCGAAGCTGAAAACGCTTTCGGAGTAGCCGTCGTTATATTGAATGCCGATTTCCATGGCCACGCTATCGCGCTCGGCTTCCATGTAGATCGGCTTGTCATGCAACACCGTCTTGCCGCGATTCAAGTGTTTTATAAATTCAGCGATGCCGCCGTTGTATTTGAACTCAGCAGATTTAGCTTCGCCGGTTTTTGAGTCAGTGGTGCGTTCGTCGGTAAGCGTGATCAGCAGGCCTTTATTGAGGAAGGCCAACTCGCGCAGGCGCTGGGCCAGCGTGTCGTAGTTGTATTCGGTAGCCGTGAAAATGCTCTTGTCGGGAAGAAAGCGGACCTTGGTTCCAGTTTTCGCTTTGACGGCGCCGGTCTTTTTTAGCTTGCTGGTGGGCTCGCCTTTCGAATAGGTCTGCTCCCAGGTGAAACCGTCACGCCAGATTTCCAGCTCGAGCTCTTCGCTCAGAGCATTGACGCAGGAGACACCGACGCCATGCAATCCGCCCGAAACTTTATAGGTGGATGAGTCGAACTTACCGCCGGCGTGCAACTTGGTCATCACGACCTGAGCGGCGGGAACTTTCTCGCCGTCGAGATCCATCATCTCCACAGGAATGCCGCGGCCGTTATCGACCACGGTAATCGAGTTGTCGATATGGATGCTGACCTCGATCTTGTCAGCGTGTCCGGCAAGAGCTTCGTCAACCGAGTTGTCGACGACCTCATATACGAGATGGTGCAAGCCCAACTCGCCGGTCGAGCCGATGTACATAGCGGGGCGCTTTCGGACGGCTTCCATCCCGCCGAGAACTTTGATGGAATCCGCAGTGTAATCGCTGTTGCCGTTGGCGCCAGCTTTGCCGTTCTTTGTCGTATTTTCTAGAATTGCTGGAGAAGTAATCTCTTTTGTGGCCATTCGGAT
>QHZX01000349.1 GCA_003224835.1 Acidobacteriota bacterium
CCCGACAAAGAATTCGCCTACGACATCCTCTATAAACCCAGGCTGCAAAGATTGATGACAGAACGATTTCATCTGCAGTAAGGCTCCTCCAAATCTCGCGCCAATCTTGAATTTTCTCTTGCATCGAAGAAAACATTGACTTCAAGACGAGGTTCTATGAACCTTGTCCAATGCTTTGTCCTGAATGTGTGACGCACGGCGGTAAGCCGTGACATTTTACCGACTGGCTCTCGCCCTGGGACTTGGCGCAGTCATCGTTTTTCTCGCCAGCTGCGGCTCAAGCTCGAAGTCAAATTCAAATCCCAGTTCTGACAATCCGTTCTCGTCTTACCCGCCAGCAACGGTGCCGCTGGTTCAGTTGAGTTCTGATCCATTCACCAACCTCACTAGCCAGCACGCGACTGAAGTTGAGCCGGGCGGCTTCTCTTTCGGTTCTACTATCATCACGAGTTTTCAGGTCGCGCGAATTTCGGGCGGGGGAGCGGCTGATATTGGCTTTGCTGTTTCGACCGATGCCGGCACGACCTGGCAGAGCGGGCTTTTGCCAGGGCTGACCACTTTCCAGGGTGCAGGCAGTAACTCTGCGGTCAGCGACACCGCGGTGATTTACGACGCCAAGCACGGAGTTTGGATGATCGCCTCGCTGCCCATTTCACCGACCACCGTTCAGGTGGCGGTAAGCCGGTCCACCGATGGCGGCGCCAGTTGGGCTGATCCGGTGATTGTCGCCCAGAGCGCCGATCTAGATAAAGATTGGATCACTTGCGACAACACTCCTACGAGTCCGCATTACGGAAACTGCTACACGGAATGGGATGACAACGGCAACGCAAATCTGATGTTCATGAGCGTCTCGTCTGATGGTGGTGTGAACTGGTCTGCAGGCGCGGCGGTGACGGCTGCCAGGGGACTCGGAGGACAGCCGCTGGTGCAGCCGAGCGGCACGGTGGTTGTCCCGTTCCTGGCAAATGCGCCAGTCATCCAGTCCTTTTCTTCAACTGACGGCGGCGCCACTTGGGGCAATGTTGTGCAGGTTGCCGCTGTAACGGATCATGGGGTGGCCGGCGGTTTGCGCACTGACGCACTGCCTTCAGCGCAGGAAGACACAGCGGGCAATGTTTACGTGGTTTGGCAGGACTGTCGTTTCCGGGCGAACTGCGCGTCTAACGATCTGGTGATGAGCACTTCCGCTGACGGCAATCATTGGACGCAGGCTGCTCGCATACCCATCGACGCGGTTACCAGCACTGCCGACCATTTCATCCCCGGCCTGGACATTGATCCGGCGACCGGCGGCAGCACGGCGCACCTGGGGCTTACTTATTACTATTATCCGCAGGCGAATTGCACCGCTGCGACTTGCGCGCTGTACGCGGGATTCATTTCGTCAGCGGATGGCGGCGGCACCTGGAGCGCAGCTACTCCAGTAGCTGGACCAATGGCGCTTAGCTGGCTTCCGTCGACTGATTCCGGGCAGATGGTTGGCGATTACATTGCCACATCGTTCGCTAGCGGGAATGCCTACGGCTTCTTTGCCGTAGCGAAAGCGAAGTCCGGATCAACCTTCAATGAAGCGATCTATACAACACAGACTGGATTTAACGTGGCCGCAGCTCAGGCGAAAAACAGCTCGGCAGGTGAGCGTCCGGTAGGGAGCGCTGTGGGAAGTGCTGCGGCGCAAACTTATGCTGTGAGAAAAAGAGTTAGGCGGTGATCTGCGCGTTTGCCGATGTAGTTCCGAATCCACCCAGTCGGATGAAGTCGATCGTTTTCTGAACCGAGCTCAACAAAGTTCGCCAGTTGGACACGTTTATCCCAATCGAGCAACTGAAGTCGGGCGGCCTTTTATATTTCGGAGGATTTGTCTGGAGCAACAAGCAAGCTCGATGTAAGAACCCGTGACATGCTGCGCATGTTAGCACTGGGTTGATACATTTTCCCTCAGAAATCAAAAAAAACCCTCCCGCAAGAACGCGAGAAAGTGGAGTGTCCCTGGTTTATCTATTTGGACCCTCTAGACCGTATCCCCTCTCTTCCGCAGGAACGCCGGCACGTCCAAATCCGCTTGCTCGAAGTTCGCGATCATGGCGGTGCGCATGTTGTCGAGCGAAATAACCTCTGATGATGCCGCCGGAGCCGGCTGCGGCGCTTCCATCACCATCGGAGGTGGTGCTGGCTCTGAGTCGAACTCGTCATCCGAATGCACCGTGAATCCGGTAGACTCGGTCTTGCGCCGCGGGCGGTCTTCATCTTTGAATCCGGTTGCGATGACCGTAATCTTGACCGCGTCTTTCATCTTGTCATCGAGCACAGCGCCGAAAATAATATTGGCATCTTCGTGCGCCGCGTTCTGAATAATGCTGCACGCCTCCTGTACCTCTGCCAACTTGAGCGAAGCCGATCCCGTGATATTGATGAGAATCCCGCGAGCTCCGTCGATGGCCCCCGCCTCGAGTAGTGGCGAGGCAATCGCTTTTTGTGCAGCCTCAGTGGCGCGACGCGAGCCGTTTGCGCTCGCCGTGCCCATCACCGCATATCCCATGCGCGCCATGATCGCTTTCACGTCGGCGAAATCGCGATTAATGATCCCCGGAATCGTGATGATGTCCGAAATTCCTTGAACGCCCTGGCGCAGAATGTCATCGGCCACGCGGAATGATTCGAAGAATCCGGCATCTTGCGCTACTGCGAGCAGCTTCTCATTGGGAATCACGATGGTTGTATCAACCGAATCCATCAGCTCGGCGACTCCGCGTTCTGCTTGCTGCATTCGGCGCTTGCCTTCGAATGCGAATGGCTTGGTTACGACTGCGACGGTTAGCGCGCCCATTTCGCTCGCCAGCGATGCAATGATCGGGGCCGCACCAGTACCAGTGCCGCCTCCGAGACCCGTCGTCACGAACACCATGTCAGCACCTTCCAGTGCCTCGATGATTTTGTCGGAATCCTCCAGCGCGGCTTTGCGTCCAATCTCAGGATTGGCGCCCGCTCCCAGGCCATTGGTCAGCTTCACGCCAAGCTGAATTTTCATTGGCGCGCGCGACATGCGAAGCGCCTGCAGATCGGTATTGGCAGTGATGAACTCGATGCCGTCCATGCCGGCATCAATCATGCGGTTTACGGCATTGCCTCCGCCGCCTCCAACGCCGATCACTTTAATGCGAGCGTCGTTGCGGGTATCGTCGTTGTAGCTGATGCGAATTTCGCTGTTGCTCTCTTTTTTCATACCGCACTCCTGGTGAATCGTCGTTTGGTCGTTCGTGGTTGTCTACTAACAAATTCAGAACCTTTTAACCGCAGAGTTCGCCGAGAAACTTACGAGTTCGCTGAGAACTTCTCTGCGTCCTCTGTGATATCTCTGTGTCTTCTGCGGTTAAAAGCTTTTTCGCCGACCTCATATTTGCCCACTACTATGCTCCTTTTCCCACTAGCATGGTTTTCAACTTCGAACTCCAGCGCTCATCCAGCGCGCCTCTCGCGGTTCGGGCGCGATGCCCGTACGCCACCATGCCCAGCACGGTTGCGAACTCTGGCTCGGCCAATGTGGACGGCATTTTCGCGATCGGCACCGGCCATGCCAGGCGCACCGGCTTGCGCAGAACGGAATCTGCGATATCCATAAGGCCAGGCAGGCGCGAGCCGCCGCCACTGATGACCACGCCTGCCGCACACACCTCGAGCATTCCCGCATGACGCAGGTTTTCACGCAGCATTTCAAAAAGTTCGCGTGCTCGCGGTTCCAGAATCTCGCCAACCATACGCTGCGAGATCATGCGCGACGGGCGATCTCCGACCGAGGGTACTTCGACTTCGTTCCCTTCAGGAATCAATGTGACGATCGCATTGCCGAAAAGTTTTTTGATCTTCTCCGATTCGATCAGGGGAGTGCAAAGCCCTACAGAAAGATCGCTGGTAAAGTGATCGCCTCCGACCGGCAGCACGGCGCTGTGTGCAACTGCGCCCTCCTGAATCACAATCAGGTTTGTTGAACCGGCGCCGATATCTGCCAGGCAAATTCCCAACTCGCGTTCATCAGAGCGCAAGACCGAATCGCCGCAGGCAAGCGGCTCGAAGACCGTGTCATCCACGTGCACGCCCGCCCGATTCACTGCTGTGATCACGTTCTGCGTCGCGGAAGTGGCCGCCGTGATCATGTGCACGCGAACTTCAAGCCGGGTAGCGATCATGCCCAGCGGATCGTGCACGCCGGACTGTTCATCGAGGATGAACTCTTGTGGCAGGAGATGAAGCACTTCGCGGTCCGGCGGCAGCGGAATGGCCCGGGCTTTATCGACCGCCTGCCGAATCTCCTCGCGCCCTATTTCTCGCGCGCGACTGAAAATCAATCCCCCATGGGTATTGATCCCGCGCACGTGCGATCCAGCAACTCCCAAAATCGCGTGCTCGATCGGAATGCCCGAGCTATCTTCCGCCCGCTCTACCGCCTTCTGAATGGTGCCAACAGCCTTCTCCAAATCGACAATGATGCCCTTGCGAGATCCGCGCGAGTCCGCCAGGCCGTGTCCGCGATAACGCAATCCGTTTTCGGTGTACTCGGCCACCAGCACACAAGTTTTTGCGCTGCCTACATCAATGGCGGTCAAGAACTGCTCATGCGACTTCGGCATCGTTAGTGGTTTTCCTGTCCTTTCGGAATTGCGGGGCTGGGCTTTTGCAGGCCGGCCGCCGGTCTCAATTGTGTGGCTGCAGGGCTCTGGGCGCGCGGCTTCCACGCAGAGCGTTTTGCCGGAGTCCACTTTTTATGTGCTGGCGACTGCTTTTCCGGGCGCCTGATGGACGCAGGCTTTATCTTCGCGGCGAAGCTTCCATGTTTCTTCCATTTCTGAGAAATGGCAGGCGGCTCCGTCACCGCAGGCCTTCTCGCAGGCTTTACATAAATGGCATGCGGCGTAGCGGACCTCGCGGGCACTCGACTAATGAGCGCGCTTGGTTTTACGCCTGCAGCCATCGCTGCTTTCGCCGCCGTTTGCGTCAGCGCAGGTTGCCGGGCCGTGCCTCGCAAATCGGGATTCACGATGATCTGGCGGTCGTAGCGCAGATCGACTGATTCGAGTTTTGCAAACTGCTGCCGCCACTCGCGCAGGTGTGCTACATAAATTTTGAAACGGTCCAGATAGTTCGAAGAACCTAAATGCACCAGGATCTCGCCTTGCGGATCGTTGGTCATCACCTTCACATCTTCGGTGTCGGTCAAATCCACTTCGCTCAGGTCTTGTGAATAGTGAGCGCCGGTCGAGTCGAGTTGCCGCACTAATTCGTTGAAAGTTCTCATGCGAATCGAGCGGGTCGAAAGCGGCTCGTTGGCGGACATGCCGACGATCACAGGAAATGAAAACTTTTTCTTGTTGGTCAGGTCCATCAAAACGCCGTTAGCGTCGATGAGCATGATCTTCGATCCAACTCGCGCAAATGCTACCGGCGTGCGCTCCTGAATCTGGATCTTGATGCGGTCCGGCGCGAAACGCATCACGCTGGCTGAGGCCACCCACGGAATCTGCTCCAACTGTTTCTGTCGCTGATCAAGAGGAATAAAGAAAACGTTGCGGCCGATGTCGCCGCCCATTACTTCCATAATTTGACCGCGGGTCACATTACTCAGCCCGGCCAGTTCAATGTTGTCGCTCGAATCCAGCCGGAAACGCCACGAGCGTTCACCGTAGTGGTGGAGCATCACCGCGGCAAGCGCACCGGCTCCGATAATCAAAACCGCGAGTGCTGCCCACAGCAGCCGGGTAGCAGTTTTCTTTGGCAGGGGACTGCGGCGGGCAGAGACGCGCTTTTGCGCCCGCAGGAATGGCGATTCCTTGTCCGCGTCCAAGTCGAGCAGGCGAGCGTCATCGATGTCTTCGCGCGCCAGTTCGTCGGGCGTGGAGTACAACTCTTCCTGGATGGTGGTACCGCTTCTTCGCGCCATCAACAGGTCAGTTGTCGTGGGAACCGCTGAGCAGATTCACTATAACTTTATTCACATAGGGATAGAAAGATAAAAGTTGGTGCGTTTTGCACAGGAAGGCCCGTCAGCCATCAATGGCGAGATACTGCAGAGTCAAATGCTGAGATGGATCAGCCCACACGGAAAGTCGCGATCAAACCTTCACACCTGCAACTTCCGCAAATACGGCACGCTCGCCCTCATGTTTTCCAGGTCCATCTCGACGAAGTAGTTTTTCACCCCGCCAGTTTTCGCGGCGGTGAAAATCTTCTTCCAGTCCAACGTGCCTTGGCCCACGGCCACAATCTTCCTGGTCTTCGAATCCCAGCCTTGCACGTGCATAGAAATGAACCGGTCCGGATATTTCATAAAGTATTGTGCCGCGTCGTATCCCTCGGAGATGGTTGAAACCTGGAATTGGAACTTCACCAACTTGGGATCAAGCAGGCCAAATAGCACGTCGTAGGTGCGCTGGCCATCAACTTTCGAGAGCTCGAAATCTTCATTGTGAAGGCCCTGCTGAATACCCGCCTGCGCGGCCTTTTCGCCCATCTTGTTGTACTCATCGGCGGAGCGCTTCACGTCGTCGAGCGTCGGATTCTTCGGGCCATTGAGGCTTGGCACAAGCATTTGCGTCAGGCCGAGGTCTTTCGCCCAGGCGATGCGGTCTTCCTGATCTTTGCGCAGTTCCTCGATCCCAAAATGTGAGCTGAAGCAATTAACACCCGCGTCGTTGAGAATTCTTTTGAGCTCGCTGCCCTTGTATTTGGCAAGACCGGCGAATCCGGAATCGGCGTAACCAACGGGCGAGCAGAGTTCTACGGTTTGGAATCCCGCTTTTGCCAGGGTTTTAATTGTGCCGGGGAAGTCTTTGGCGATCATGTCGCGGACCGGCCAGGTCTGGCACCCGATGGGAAGCCCGAGCGGATTGGCCTGAAGATCGAGTCCAGTGGCCAACACAACTCCTGCCACGGCGGTGGATTTAACGAAGTCTCTGCGGGACATTTCGGACATGATTGCCTCCTGATTGGTCTTCCGTTACAGCTCCCACCCTTTGCGCCGTTCCGGTTGCACAAACTTCTGTCCTGCGGCGGAGCTGACCTTTAGATTCGCGCGGTCCCAGTGCAGTCGCTCTCCCGTGCAGCTGGCGATGTTTCCCAGCAGCAAGGTCTCGGTCACCAGGCCTTCGAATTCGAAATTTCCGCCTGGCTTGGCCTTGCCACCTTTGCAGGCATCGAGCCACTCGCGTTCATTTCCGGGAGAACGCGGCAGCGTCTTCGGAGGCGGCACGAAGCTACGCATCTTCTCTTCCGGAATCAAGCGCGGATTCTCGCCGTTGAATCCGCAGAAAATCTTGCCGTGGTCGCCGATGAACAGCAGCCCCTCGTCATTTTCGTTTCCGCCCTGGAAAGAAACATTTTCTGCCAGCTCCTCGGGACGGGCGGGCATCAAGCCGCCGTCGTACCATGTGAACCTCACGGGGGGCATGTCGCTTCTGGCCGGGAACTCATAGCGCACAATGGAGGCCAGGGGATAAGTTTCTTCGTAGCGATCGCTGGAGCTCGCTTCCACTGTCAATGGGGCTTCGAGCTTCAACACGCGAAAGATGGTATCGAAGCTATAGGATCCCATGTCGCCGAGTGCGCCGCAGCCGAAGTCGCTCCATCCGCGCCAGGAAAACGGCAAATACACATGATTGAATGGGCGTTCAGGCGCCGGGCCGAGCCACAGGTCCCAATCCAGTCCGGCGGGCACGGGATCCTGCTCCTTCGGGCGCTCCATACCTTGTAGCCAAAACGGGCGGCTCGACCAGTTTTGTACCTGCCGAACCGGGCCGATCACGCCAGCCCAGATCCATTCACAGAGCAGACGCGTATCTTCAGAAGCCTGATTGGCGACGGCGATCTGCGTCGCGACTCCGGTTTGCTTCGCCACTTCCGCCATGCGCCGCGCTTCGTAGATCGTGTGAGTCAGCGGCTTTTGACAGAAAACGTGCTTGCCCTTCTTCATTGCGGCAATGGATGCTGCTGCGTGGAGATTATCGGTCGTGCAGACAACCACTGCGTCAAGATCTTTCTGCTTTTCCAGGAGTTCGCGGAAATCAACGTAAGCGGCGCAACCTTTGTATTGTCCCGAGCGCTGCTGGGTGGCGTAATACCCGTTCACGACTTTCTGCGCGGGTTCGCGTCCGGCCACACCGCTGGTCACACGCAACGTATGGCTCAACTGAAGCGGCTGGTCAGGGCTAAGCCACTCCCAACCGGAATCGACGCCGAGCAGTTTACGGACTGATTTGCAGAATTCTTGCGTGTCCCATTGTGGATAATTCGCGGCACTCTGAGTCACATCGCAGACAGCGATGCCCTGCACGTCAGGCTCGCCCAGGAAATGGAGCATCACGCGGAAACCCTGCGCGCCCACGCCAATAAATGCGACGTTGATCTTGTCGCTCGGAGAAACGTATTTCGTCCCGCCTAGCACGCGGCGCGGAACGATGGTGACACCGACGGCGGCGGCCGTACTTTGTGCAATAAATTTCCGTCGAGAAACCGGCTTACCTGAAGACTGAAGCTGATTATTCACTTTGGCCCTCCGCAGGAACTGGATAATGTAAATGAAATCACGGTTCTCTGGCGCGCAAAAATTTCGTCATCGATATTTGGACATCGAAGAAAGCCATTCTTGTGCAATGTCCGGCAAAGGCCCTGTATATCTCTAGAACTTTTGACAACTCGTAAAAAGCTCAACCCAACCGGATTGCCACCGGAATCTTCGATTGGCCGCATATACGGCTTCCAGGTTCCGTCCGTGAATCTCCCCTGCCACTGCACGCAAAGAGGGCGCTATGATCACGTGGAACAGCGGCCATTTATTTCCGCGCAGATCCGTCTTCCCGAAGCTTTGATCTGTTGAACCAAGGCATGTAATGGATTTTAGTCGTGGCACGCAGTCGATCGATGAAATATCGCCCATGCCCCTCATTGACACTGGTCCAAATGCCTTAATGCTCTACGCTTTTAGCGCGAACCGGCCAGCGGTGTCCAAAAAACTTCTTCCGACTTCACGAACGATTCCATTTCGCGTTGGTGTTCAGGCATTCCGACTACCGGAATGTTATGGGCCTGGATAGATTTCAGCTTTCGCTCCGCCTGCTCCGGTGTGAGCGGGACGCGTCTCGGCGGCGGCCATGGCAGACCGCGCGGAACCACTTCGCCATCAACTTTGCGCGATTCAAACGGCTGCTTCGGTGTCACTCCAGTCGGGAAAGGCCATGCCGGCAATCCATGGACAAGATAGGTATAGAGCGCGCCTTTGTATCCCACCTGCTTCGCTGCGTCCCGCACAAACCAGAATGCCGCACGATGGTCAATGTGGCCATCGGTTCCGTCGGTGACGTAAATTTCCGTAGGCTGCAACTTCTTCAGCAGTTCAACTAGATCCCCCATAACAGAGCTACGCCGGTAAGCAGCAGGTTTGCCGTGCACGGCGGTGTGGTAGTCCTTCTGGCTGAGCGCGTAAGTTTCGTTTTTTGGTGAATTGCTGGCGAATCACCTTGTCATCGGTACTTTCGTACAAATTGCCTAACTCGCCATCCGGGTAGCCGAGGATGATGAGGTCATCGGCTTTCCCACCCAGTATCTCAAGCGCATTGCGGCTCTCGTTCTGGCGCAATCGTGAAAGCGCAAAGAAGTCCTCGGGACCGACTTGATCAACGGCTTTATGGGTCACACCGGCTGCCGCATCAGGAAAACCATCACCGCTGGTGATCGCGACCACCTTCACCCGTGCTCCGTGCGCCAGTGCCTGCTGGATGATTCCGGCACAGCCAATCACTTCGTCGTCAGGATGCGGCGCAAAAACCACAACCGACTCAGGGCGGGTTGGGCCGGATTGGGCAACCGCGGATGGCAGAGCGATGGGTATGGCGAACAGAGGTATCGATATTAGGCAAAGGCGCATTCGATTGTTGCTCATTGTTGTTTGAACCTCGAAACTCGAGCCCCGAAGCTTTGCAACCCGCTCCTGAGCAGAAAAATCAAGCCACGGATCACGCGGATATCCACGGATCAATTAAGGACACGAGGTATTATTCGTGAAAATCTGTGCGATCGGTGGCTGCTTTGGGTTTTAGGCTAACAATCTCGCCGCGTCTTTCGCGAAGTACGTCAGAATAATTCCAGCTCCCGCCCGCCGAATTGACGTCAGCGACTCCAAAATCACGCGATCGCGATCAATCCAATTATTTCGGGCCGCGGCTTCGATCATCGCGTACTCGCCCGAGACTTGATATGCCGCGACCGGCACATCAAATCGCTCGCGCGCGGCTGCGATCACGTCAAGATACGGCATGGCGGGCTTGATCATCACCATATCGGCGCCCTCTTCAATGTCGAGAGCGATCTCACGCATGGCTTCGTGAAAGTTGGCCCCGTCCATCTGATATGAACGGCGGTCTCCAAATTGTGGCGTCGAATCCGCGGCCTCGCGGAATGGCCCGTAGAAGGCCGAAGCAAACTTGGCGGCGTAAGAAAGAATCGGCGTGTTCGCGAAGCCGGCTTCGTCGAGCGCTTTACGGATTGCTGCCACCCGGCCGTCCATCATGTCAGATGGTGCGATGATGTCCACTCCAGCGCGGGCTAATGAGGCTGATGTCCGCGCCAGCAGTTCAAGCGTGGCGTCGTTGATGATTTCATAGTCGGTGCCGGTAACAGGAGGACTCGCCACCGCGGCCCCAAGCGGTCTAGGAGAAGAAGGCTTGACCACCCCGCAATGTCCATGCGACATGTACTCGCAAAGGCAGACATCGCCGATAACAACCATGTCCGTAACTTCGGTCTTGATAGCCCTCGCGGCGCGCTGCACAATTCCGTTTTCGTCCCATGCGCCTGTGGCAACTTCGTCTTTTTTCTCTGGCAGACCAAACAAAATCACCGCAGGAACACCTGACGAATGTGCTTCCGCCGTCTCGCGCACCGCTTGATCCACCGACAAATTAAATACCCCGGGCATGGAGCGCACTTCTTTACGAACACCTTCT
>QHZX01000007.1 GCA_003224835.1 Acidobacteriota bacterium
AGACACGCCTAACTCGTGCTGCGTGTCTCTCCGCTTTTTCCACGGCAAATGTCGATTTCAACAAACCATGTCATTCCGAACCGCTTTAAATGTCGATTCCAACAAACCATGTCATTCCGAACCGCTTTAGCGGTGAGGAACCTGCTTTTCTCCGCGAACTCCGCGCCATCTCTGCGAACTCTGCGGTTAAAATCTTTAACTTACCGTCGGGTGCCCCATGTCGCATTTGCGAACGCAAATCCCGTCTCGTTTGACCCCTTTTCTTCTTCACCCCTAGAATTGAAGTTCTTTTCACGTCATGTCACTTCGCCTGTTCAATACACTTTCCGGCAGGATCGAGCAATTCCAGCCGCTTCAGGACAATCAGGTCCGCATGTATGCGTGCGGGCCGACGGTTTATGACTACGGCCACATCGGAAATTTCCGCACATTTGTAGCAGTAGATATCCTGCGTCGATTCCTCCGCCAGCGCGGATACCAGGTACGCCACGTGATGAATATTACCGACGTGGACGACAAAATCATCCGCAACGCCGCCCAGGCCGGTATTCCGCTGAAGCAGTTCACGGCAAAGTATGAGAACGCGTTTCTTGAAGACGCGGGTGCTTTGAATATCGAACAGCCCGAACTGGTCCACGCCACCGACCACATTCCCGAGATGGCGGACTTTATCGCGCGTCTTGTCGAGCATGGATTCGCATATCGCACGGAAGATGGTTCTTATTATTTCCGTATCGCGAAGTTTCCCCAGTACGGCAAACTTTCCAAAAAGGATTTCGCTGGGATGGAAGATGGGGCTCGCGTCGACGTTGACGAGTACGAGAAAGATAGCGCCCGTGATTTCGCCCTCTGGAAGGCTCCAAAACCGGGGGAGACTTCGTGGGACAGCAAGATCGGTCCCGGCCGTCCCGGCTGGCACATTGAGTGTTCAGTCATGTCGATGGCAGAGCTGGGGGAGAGTTTCGATCTGCACGCGGGAGGCGAAGATTTAATTTTCCCTCATCATGAGAATGAGATCGCCCAGTCAGAATCAGGCACCGGCAAGCCTTTTGTGAAGTTCTGGTTCCACGCCCGCTTTCTGCTCGTCGAGGGCGAGAAGATGTCCAAAAGCCTGGGGAACTTTTACACTCTGCGCGATCTGGTGCTCAGGGGACATAAGCCCTCCTCCATCCGATATCTCCTCAGTTCGGTTCCCTACCGCCATCAGCTCAACTTCACCTTTGGAGGATTGCAACAGGCTGCGGCCTCGGTGGACCGCCTGCGCAATTTTCGTCAACGGCTCATCAGTGGGCACTTCCCTCGAGGCTCAGATCTGACCCTGACCACATTGGCAAGCGAAACTTCGCGCCGTGTACTCGAAGCTCTGGATGAAGACTTAAACACAGCCCAGGCGCAGGCCGCGCTTTTCGACATGGTGCGTCTCGCCAATGCGGCGATTGATTCCGGAGAGATGAAGCAAGACGATGTCCAACCTCTGCTATCCACACTCGATCAGTTCGACGAAATATTTGCGGTTTTGAAAGACGACGACGCTCCCAAGATGCAGCACGTTGCAGATTGGGCCAGAGCCGAAGGCCGGGAGAAAGACATCAGCCCAGAGTTACTGGAAGCGTTGCGTTCGAATGCCCTGTCCGACGAGCAGGTGAATCACAAGGTTGAGCAGATGAATGCGGCACGTGCCGCCAAGAACTTCGCGGCTTCGGACGCAATCCGGGCAGAACTCACTGCGAATGGGATTCTCATCGAGCAAACCAAAGAAGGCGTGCGCTGGCGGCGAAAATGATTATCCGGCGAGCTTCCAGAGGCGACCTGTGGAAAATTCTTGTCAAGCCCCCTGCGAGGCCTGATTCTTTGTAAGCTGAACAAAGCAAGCCAAAAATAATTCATGAAAACATGGCACAATTACCCGTCAGAATTGCTATTCTGGAAATAGAGGTATTCGAAACGGCGCCCCTTGCAGGGCGCCTTTTCTTGTCTTCGGAGCCGATGGCCCCGTCGTTCTGAATGCTAAAATCAAAATCTCCCATGGAACCGCTTGCCGCAGCGCTTGAGAAGCTTGTCGCCAGCAGTTTACGCCGTGCACCCAATACTGACGGACCATTGCTCGCTTGGCCGCTGGCCTGCGGATCCTCGGTAGCTGCGCGCACTCGCGCATTGAGCTTTCGCTCAGGAGTTTTGTGGGTGGAAGTGCCGGACCCGGGTTGGCGCGCAGAGTTGCGACATTTAGGAGCGCGATACCTTTTCGCACTGAATCGCTATTCGCCCGCGGTTGTCGACCGGATTGAGTTCGTACTTCCCGGGCAGGATACGAAATTCGGAACGAAACAAGAAGCCAGGAATCAGAAGTGAGAGTGTCATCACTGTGAATTCTTAATTCTGACTTCTTAATCCTGATTTCTGATTTCTTCCTTCTGCCTTCTTATGAAAGTCACTGAAAAAGACGTTGCGTACGTAGCCGATCTCGCCAATCTGGAGCTGAGCGCCGACGAGCGCACGCGCATGGTCCGCGACCTGAACTCGATCCTTGGCCACGTGGACTCATTGAGCGAGCTTGACACAAAGGATGTCCAGCCGATGGCTCAGATCTCTGATCGCTATGGTGTCGACGAATCGAAAAAAGGCAGCGAGCGGTTTGCCTATGCCAGCCGCGACGATGTGAAGGAGGGCTTGCGCACGTCGTTTCCGACTGATGTGGCGCTCGCGAACGCTCCGGATGCGGATGGAACGTTCTTCAAAGTACCGAAAGTGATTGAAAGATAATGCAGAATTCGGAAGCTAGAATTCGGTTTTTAATTCTGCCTTCTTACTTCTGACTTCTGCATTCTGACTTGTGAATTCTGATTTTGTATGGATCTGACTGGCCTTACTATCGACTCCGCCCGCTCAGCTGTTGCCGAGCGAAAAACCACCGCGACTGCGCTGGCCGAGGCGTTCTACGCAAAGATCGAAGCGGACGATCCAAAGATCGGGGCTTACTTAATTCTTTCGAAAGAGCGCGGGCTTGCGAAAGCGTCGGAAATCGACAGACTGGCAGAGAAAGGCGACAAGCTGCCGCCGCTGGCCGGCATGCCGGTTGGGATAAAAGATGTTCTGGTAACAAAAGGAATCCGCACGACTGCCGGTTCGAAGATTCTCGGCAACTATGTTCCACCGTATGACTGCACGGCAGTCACGCGTCTCGAGGCCGCCGGCGCGGTCGTGCTTGGCAAGCTTAACTGCGACGAGTTCGCCATGGGATCGTCTAACGAGAACTCCGCATTCAAGCCGGTGCACAATCCGCGCGATTTGAGCCGCGTTCCCGGCGGATCATCTGGCGGTTCGGCAGCGGCGGTTGCGGCAGACATCGCGATCGCGACGCTCGGTTCCGATACTGGCGGTTCCATTCGGCAGCCAGCATCTTTTTGCGGAGTGGTTGGGCTGAAACCGACGTATGGCCGCGTTTCGCGCTACGGCTTAATTGCATTCGCATCGTCGCTCGATCACATTGGGCCCTTTGGAAAAACGGTGAAAGATGCGGCGATTATGTTGCGGACGATAGCCGGACGGGACCCAATGGATTCAACCTCCGCCGAAGTTCCGGTGCCGGATTATGTCGCCGAACTCGACAAGCCGGTCAAAGGGATGAAGATCGGAGTTGCCAAAGAATATTTCGGCGAAGGCCTGGATGCTGAGGTCAGGAACGGAGTCGAAGCCGCGATTCAGAGGCTGGCGAAACGCGGATGCGAGATTGTCGAAGTATCGCTTCCGCACACAAAGTACGCGATCCCGGCATATTATCTGGTCGCAACCGCCGAGGCCTCGTCGAACCTGGCGCGCTTTGATGGCGTGCGTTACGGATTTCGCGCCAAGGATGTGCGCTCGCTTTCGGATATGTACCGGCGCACACGCGACCAGGGATTCGGCGCGGAGGTGAAGCGCCGCATCATGCTGGGAACATACGCGCTGAGCGCCGGGTATTACGATGCCTATTATTTAAAGGCGCAGCGCGTGCGCACCCTGCTGACTCGCGATTTCGAAGACGCATTCAAAAGAGTGGATGTGATCGTCGCGCCCACCAGCCCGACGGCGGCGTTCAAGCTTGGAGAGAAAGTCGATGATCCGCTCGCAATGTATCTGGCGGATATCTACACCGTAACTGCGAATCTGGCCGGCATTCCAGGAATTTCGATTCCTGTTGGCGTGACGAAAGAGAAGCTTCCGATCGGCATGCAGATCTTCGGCAAGCACTTTGCCGAGAGCACGATCCTGCGCGTCGCGAATGCGTACGAGAAAGCAGCGTAGATCGTTCTTGCATGGGCGTTCCTTGCGCGTCCCTACAAAAACTCTTGGGGGCGCCGGCGTCCTCGCCCGCGCATTCTAGATCAGATCACTTCGTAGTAGCATTCGCCCGCGCAGCTTCGGCATAACACTTTGCCGTCGCGGCGGACCTCGCGGCAGAAATTGATCCCTTCGCCGCACATTTCACAGATAATACGGTCGCCTTTGTATCCGGGGAATTCTTCCGGCGGCAATTCAACTTTCACCCATTGCGTGGTGAACAGATCGCCGTCTGCGATCTCGCGATAAGCCAGCATCTGCTGCTGGTTCTTGCTTTCGAGTTCAGGATGAATTTGCTTGGCCAACGCCTTTGAGGATTCCTTCGCAGCAATGCGAATGGCGCGGCCAGTGCTCACGTCAACAAATGTTGCCGCGACTTTTCCCCAGTCGCGAAATTTCAGGGCCCGCTTACCCACGCGGCATCCGGTCACAACCGCAACCGCATCGGTTGCGCAACGGTCAATCTCAACAAACGTAACCAGACGCTTGCGGTCTTTTCCGTGAGGGTCATCGATCCCCAACTTCTGCAGGCCGAGCATCGCCATTCGCACGCCGAGCACTTGTCCGGCGCATAGGTGCCCGTGTGCCCGCTCTGCGTCACGAAGATAGTCGTCAAGAGATTTCATCAGCAAGTTTCACAGTTTCAGAATTTCAGAATTTCAAGGTCAACATCTGCTGACAACCTGCACAGTTGAACCCTTGCAACTCTGAAATTTTGAAACCTTCAAAGGAGAACTATGAATTCTAAATCGAAACCCTTCCTTGCCCTGGTGCTGTCGATCCTAATCGCCACCGCCGGATGCAGCGCGCAATGGATCAACACAGCCCTGCAGGATCTGCCTGTACTGACACAAATGGCGCTCAATATTGCCACTTTGGTCAGCACACTGGCTGCAGGCCAACAAGC
>QHZX01000008.1 GCA_003224835.1 Acidobacteriota bacterium
TGCACTCTAAAATCTACAATCTGAAATCGCTGTTTCCTTGACGTTGTTCTGACTTCACTTCTGCATTCTAACTTCTGACTTCTGACTTCTGAATTCGTCCTCGTTTCCCTGCTCACTTCTGTATTCTTCTTGTCGTAAATTTATTTTCCAAATTACAGGGGGAGTTAAGCGATGAGCGATTCCGGAAAAAGTGTCTACGTCACATTGAGCGGATTGCCGCTATTGGTAGATTTCAAGTGGCCATTTCATAGTTCGACCGCGGGCGCAGATTTCTGGGTATTGCACGCGGACGCAAAGCTGGGAAATTCGGGGCTGCATGCTCCGGTTGCGGTGAATCTCTCGGCCACGGTGCGCGAAGTGCTGCCGTCGATGGAGCCAAAAGACGTGGAAGGTCCGGTGGTGAATGCATTGCGCAAAGAGGTGGACCGCAGGCAGTTGGAGTTTGTGAAATCGGGAAAGCTGGTTCCGGTGCAGTTCTCCAGCCGCTACTATGACTTCAAACGCAACAAATGGATCTTCGGCCGCGCCAGCGACGAGGAGATTACGAAACTGATCACGCGCAAAGTTTTTTGGCATTCGAGGTTGTTGGGCGGGAACGTTTGGATAGGCGACCCTGCTGAGGCGCTCTATGTTGAGTCGACTGTCCCACACTTGCTCGAAATTGCGCGCAACTTAGCGGAATCTGGATTAATGACCGTGGAAGGTGAGTGGGCATCGGCGAATGCAGCTTTGCTGGCGCAGTCAGAAAAATTCGAGGCAGACATGAAGTCTGCGCTAATCGAATTGGAGAAGAAGCACGCCTTTGAAGATGCGAAAAGGGCAGGGTAAAAGCGGAAATCAGAAATCAGAATTCAGAAGTTAGAAGTCAGAAGATTGAAGACCAGGATTTCAGATTGAAGATTTTAGATTTTAGATTGGGTCCAGGTTCGACGCCACCGCGCCTTGAGTAACTGTTAGTCGGGCTGTCTTAAATCTGAAATCTTCAATCTGCAATCTGAAATTCTTCATTCTGCCTTCTTACTTCTGCCTTCTCCTCACTCTGCCTGCACGGCCTCGATCATTTGAAATAGCTGGGTAGAATCAGTCACTTCTACGACCGGGCGCCCTCGATTGCGGCTGCTGACAATGTATATCGTCGGCGTGTGCTGGATGCCGACTTTCTGACCGAGCGCCTTGTCCGCGTTCACCTCCGCGGCAAACTTGCCTTGCGGATCGATCACAAAAGGCAGGTCGGCTTTGTGGTCGGCGGCGAACTTCTGCGCGAAACTCTGTAAATTGTCGGCCGTGATTTCCGGCTGGTGCTGAAAGATGTAGTCACGAAATTGATTGCCGAGTTCCTTGGATTGCGAGTCGAAATAGCGCGCAATCACCGCCGCATTGAACGACCACTTATGAAGCGGCAGCGGGAAGTCATGCAGGACCAGAGGGATTTTATGCGCCCTGGCAGCTTGCTCTTCGAGAGGCGAATCAATCCGGCACTTGGGGCACTCCAGATCTTGGAACACAACCAGCGCCACTTGCGCGCCTTTCGGAGGACGGAGCAGTGCGGGATCCTGGGCCGCGGCGAATGAACACAGGAGCAACAGCGTGCAAGCAGAAAGAAGTTTTCTGATCATATGAATATTGGATGCTGAAAAGCTCGTATTTATGTTAAATCAAGGTCACGCGAAATGCAGCGGAGGAAGCGAATGTCTGCGCAAGTCTTGGGGCGGCATTCTCGATTGGGAAGGGCACGGCTTCCAGCCGTGCCGAAATCAGCAGCGCCCTTCCCGTCCATACTAGCGAGAAGAGCGCGTTCCACTTGGCAGCTACGTCAGCCAGGCACCTTGAGATAATCGGAGACTTGGTTCGCCTTCCCGGTCACGGCGTGGTGATGAAAGATGAAGAGGCCGAATCGAAGAATGCCCCTAGTCGGGGCAGTGGCCGTGCTCTACAGCAGCTGCAGTTGTCGTTTTTCTAAAGCGAGAAGCTTTTCTTTGATTGGCAGGCCACCGCCGTAGCCGGTCAGCTTGCCATTAGAGCCGATTACACGGTGACATGGGATCACAATTGGGATCGGATTTGATCCATTGGCCAAACCGACCGCGCGGCTGGCATTTGGGTTTCCGATGCGGCGAGCGAGTTCTCCATATGAGGTGGTCTCACCATAAGGAATTTTCTGAAGCTCGCTCCAGACTTTTTGCTGAAAAGGCGTGCCCTGCGGGGCTAGTGAAAGATCGAAGTTCTCTTGTTCGCCCGCGAAATATGCCTTGAGCTGACGGACGACTTCAGCCAACGCCGGAGCATCTTCTTGCCACGCGGGGTCCGGACGAGCCGGACGGCCATAAGTCGAGAACAGAATCTCTTGCAAGCCGTTGGCATCTGCCGCGAGCAAAAGCGTTCCGATCGGAGACTCGAGATACGTGTAGGAGACGGGCATCTTAAACTGCAGCGACCTGTTCCCGGCGGCGGGCCTGAATTTCAATATAAACATTCACCAATGACACCGCTGCCGGCGTCACACCGGGAATGCGAGAGGCGTGCGCAAGAGTACGCGGGCGAATTTTCAGCAGCTTCTCCTGCATTTCGCGGGAGAGGCCGCTCACCGACTGGTAATCGAACCACTCCGGAATATTGCGCTGCTCGGATTTCTTCAGGCGATCAATGGCGCGCTGTTGCTGCAACAGGTAGCCCTCGTATTTGATTTCCGTCTCGACCG
>QHZX01000350.1 GCA_003224835.1 Acidobacteriota bacterium
TATAACCCGAGCGGCTGATGGGTGAGCGAATCCTGAAGCAGGCCAATTGCCGCTCCCGTAATTAGCCCGGCCACCTGGCTGCGGCGGGCCATGGCAAAGAAGATAACAATTAACAGTGGCAGATCGAGAATCGAGAAAAAAGAGAAGCGCAAGGGCAAAAACGCCTGCAAGAATATGGCAAGCAAAGGAAAGATTAACGTCACCGGCAAGCTGAACCGGTAAACTTCCATCTGCTCTCGGGCTGTATAAGTCTGAATCACGGTCTATTGAGGGGCATCCCCCGGAGAATTTGGCTGAGGCTGCGTTGAAGTTGTATCCGAGACCGGTTTTGAGGTCGCTGCCGGCGGCAATTTCGGTTTCGACGCAAACGACGGACTAGAAGAGATCACCGGTATTTTTGATCCCGGCGTTCCTGTCGCGGAATTCAATCTGCCAGCTATTGGCGTGGTTGCGGCCAATGCTGATGCCGCTGCCGGTTTCGTGGGCGACAATGCCACATTTGATGCTGCACCACCCGCCGCAACGGGACGAACGCCGGCCGCATGGGGAGGAACCGCGCCCGGTGCAGCCGAACGCACGCCAGGCAAATTTGGAGATACAGGTTTGTCCGGAACAGACGGCAGGCGCTCGGCAAGGATATCCGATGCCCGTCCGGATGCCGCAGTGGAGACCGGCTCGCGTTCCTCTTTTGTCACAATTACCAGCACTTCTTCCAGACGGTTGAGCGCAGCGCTTGGCTTGACAGAAATTTGCAGGAACTCCGGCCCTCGACTGATTCTGTCAACCGTCCCGATGATCAGGCCTTTAGGAAATATCTGGTCGCCGCCGCTGGTCAGCACTCTGTCGCCGGGTTTGACCTCTTCATCTGCCATGATCTTGTCGATCACTAACTCGCCGGAACTTTTACCCTTTAACACTCCCTGCAAACGCGATTGTTCGAGAATGGTGCCCACGCCGCTCTGCTGATCGTTGATCAACAGCACCCACGAGGTGCTCCTGAATACGTTGATGACTTTGCCAATCACGCCGGTAGCAGAAATGACAGCCATGCCCAACTGGACGCCGTCGTGGGTTCCTTTATCGATATAAACCATGCGCGATTGCTCGCTCCCACTAGAGCCAATCACCTGCGCGGGGAGAGTTTTGGCAATGAACTGCTCCTTGAATCCGAGGAGCTTTTGCAATCTGTGGGCCTGGTCGGCATCTTGTTTTAATCGGACTTGTTCGAGTTGCAGTTGTTCTATTTCGTCCCGAAGTTCGCGATTTTCCTGCCGCACTCCACGCAAATAAAAATAATTGTGCCAGAGATCAGCGGCTCCGCTCTGAAGCCGGATCAATCCTTTTTCCAGCGGCGTAATGGTCGAAACTGCCCACACCCGTATCAGGCGCGTGGGTTTGTTCTCAGTCGGGGTCTTCACCTGTACCGCGAGTCCCAAAATTTGAAGGAAGATGGCCGCGGCTAGGAAACTCACATTACGATAGCGGCCCATAAGATTGTCCATAAATCAGCTATTAGCCTTGAGCTACTAGCTTTTAGCAAAACGCAAACGTTTTGGGTGCGAGAAGCCAGAGGCCAGTAGCCAGACGTTCCCTACTCGATCGATATTTTCCTGAGCAGTTTGAAGTCGCTCAGCATCTTGCCCGTGCCGAGCACCACGCTGCACAAGGGGTCATCTGCAATCGACACCGGCAAACCGGTTTCTTCGCGGATGCGCTTGTCTAAATTCTTTAGCAGGGCGCCGCCTCCGGTCAAAACAATGCCGCGGTCGCTGATGTCTGCGGAAAGCTCTGGCGGAGTGCGCTCCAAAGCAACCCGCACTGCGTTCATGATTGTCGAAACGCATTCGCTCAATGCCTCGCGAATCTCGCTGTCATCTACCGTTATGGTTTTGGGCACGCCTTCAATTAGGTTGCGGCCTTTTATTTCCATGGTTAGAGGCTTATCCATCGGATACGCCGAACCAATTTCCATTTTGATCTGTTCCGCAGTACGCTCACCAACCAGCAGGTTATATTTGCGCTTCAGGTAGTTCATGATGGCTTCATCCATCTGGTTACCTGCCATCCGAACTGATCGCGAATAAACGATGCCGCTCAGCGAGATCACTGCAATGTCGGTGGTCCCTCCGCCAATATCGACAACCATGTTCCCGGAAGGTTCAGTAATCGGGAGGCCCGCGCCAATTGCCGCCACCATTGCCTGTTCCACGAGATAAACTTCGCTGGCCTTGGCGCGATACGCCGAGTCCATGACCGCGCGCTTTTCCACCTGCGTGATCTCCGAAGGCACGCCGATCACAATTCGAGGGTGCACCAGCATCTTGCGGTTATGTGCCTTCTGGATGAAGTAGTTGAGCATCTTCTCGGTGACTTTGAAGTCGGCAATCACGCCGTCTTTCATCGGCTTGATAGCGACGATGTTTCCCGGGGTCCTGCCAAGCATTTCTTTGGCTTCTTTGCCGACCGCTTCCACTTCGCCGGTATTTTTGTTTAACGCTACGATGGAAGGCTCATTGACGACAATGCCTTTGCCGCGTGCATAGACCAGCGTGTTGGCGGTGCCCAGATCAATCGCCAAATCGCTCGAAAAAATGCTGAACAGCGACCTTACGTTGTGCCCACCCGATGAACCGTTGCGAAATCCGTTGGATGACATGCTGTGTCCCTTTGATTGATCTAAAGCACTTCGGCACAATTCTGCCGAAGGCCGGGCCCGGCCCGAAAAATTTCAATTGTTCTGGGTCTTTGATCCTTATTGTAAGGATTTTTACGGCCCAGTGCTGAAAATAAACTCACTACTTGCGCTAGCCATTCCAACGAAAGTAACCCCTTCATTGAATAACCACCTTTTGCTGCTGTGTGTTTACCCCACCTCTCGAGTCCTGGGCGGTAACCGTGATCAAGGTTTCGCCGTTAGGAAGTGGAGGCGTGAAATAGTGGAAACTGCCATCTGCGCCTATCACGGGAACTTCATGTCCGTTCACCATCACGCGAGCACCGATCTCAGTTTTGCCCATCAACTCGATTACGTGTCCGTGCTGGATGAACGGATCGAGGCCCAGTGTAATTTTTCCCGAATCGGCGCCTTTAGCGATGACAGTGAATCGGTTCTTCTCGCTTTCTGGCGACTCTTTCTCTTGCGCGTCGAGCGAGCGCACCATCCAGTAATACGGTCCTTCGTTTAGTCCCGATACCATCACATCCGCCGAACTCACTTTACGATCCAAGATTAGCGACGAAAAGTACGGGTTCCGCGAAACTTGCAGTCGATAAGCTTTCGCGTTCGCCATTGGCGTCCACGAGAACTCGATCGGCTTCGGGTCGTGAGAGATAAAAATCGGCATCATGTTGGCCGGGGAGATCGGAGTCGGTGGCCCTATCTCCTTGATTTTCTCCAGACCGCCGGACTTGGGCTTAAAGCTAGCCTTTTCCCAACCTGCCAGTTGCAGAGTTTGACCATTGCGCTCAACAACGCCGCTGCCCTTTGTGATTAACAGTTCGTCGTGCTGCGCCTTCGCGTCCTTGCTCACGCGGGCCGCGCTTTCTGGGCCCAAAGAAGCAGTCGCTCCGTCCAAAATGACCTGTGACCTCGAACCTTGCGCATACGTCCCGGTCGCCAAGTCTACGGTTCCTGTGTTAACGCTTACCGCCACGTTTGTCTGCTGATGGGCGTTCGCGGAATTTTCTTCAATAACGATCAGCGAATCCTGCTTGACCGTGTAGTTGGTTCCGTCGTTGAAGACAATCTTTGCCATGCCTTCAGACCCGGTCTGGATCACGTCGCCCTTTTCAAGCGGAAGGCTGTAATCGGCCCGCACCCATTCATTGCTGTTTGCCTTTTTTATCCGAACTGTCCCATCAAGGGCAGTGATGTGAGCCTGCTGCGATACCACGCCGCCCGCCGTGCTGGGCTGCGCCGCCACGCGCTCCAATAAATTTGTAAACAGGTTTCTAACTTGTTTTTCGGCACGTCCGCTGAACTCCGGAAACGTAAATCGGGTGGCCACTAACATTGCTGTCAAAATAGCCATGACAAAAAGGACAACGCTGCGATAAGTGACAGTCTTCCAGGCGATTTGTATTCCTGGTTTTTGATTCGAGCGCACGAATATCCTCTACTGAACAGGACGGTCCCTTTGGATTTACGCCAAGATTATTACAGGCTGGAGAGACCCGGTAACAGTAAACCGCCGGTTTGAGGTTACTGAGGTCACGGGTTCGGAATACTGCGATGAATGAGGACCCGCGGTTTCGGGAGGGCTCCATCAAAATTTAACGTAGAAATCCGGCTTTCCCAAACTTGCCCGCCCTCTGGCCGGGCGGTAGCATGAAAGGTTACCGGAGGACTTAATGGCAACGGATACCCTGACCAAATCGGTCATCGAGGGCGATGCTTCTCGCCCCAATATCTATAGAAACTTCATTGACGGCGAGTGGGTGGAATCTGACTCCGGCGAGACTTTTGAGGACCGCAATCCTGCCGATAGCCGAGACGTGGTTGGAATTTTTCAGAAATCGAACAAGGCCGATGTGGACGCCGCCGTCGATGCTGCGAAACAAGCATTTTTGAAATGGCGCCTGGTTCCAGCCCCGCGCCGTGCCGAAATCATCTACCTCGCTGCTGAGATCCTCTTTGAGCGAAAGGAGGAGAACGCACGTGACATGACCCGCGAAATGGGCAAGATATTGAAGGAGACTCGCGGTGATGTCCAGGAGGCGGTCGATACCGCTTATTACATGGCGGGCGAGGGACGCAGGATGTTCGGCCCAACCACTCCATCCGAACTGCCGAATAAATTTGCCATGGCGGTACGGCAGCCAGTAGGTGTCTGCGGCATGATTACGCCGTGGAATTTTCCCATGGCGATGCCTTCCTGGAAGCTGTTGCCAGCGCTCGTTTGCGGGAACACTTGCGTGATCAAACCCGCACAGGATACGCCACTTTCGACGTTCAACCTTGTCCGGGCGCTTACCGATGCCGGCTTACCAAAAGGTGTGGTGAACATTGTGACCGGATTCGGTCCGGAAGCTGGCGCGCCCATGCTCGAACATCCGGACGTGCGGGCGATTTCGTTCACCGGGTCGAGCGCCGTCGGCAAGACGATTGGGGTCACGGCTGCGAAGACTTTCAAACATTGTTCACTGGAGCTCGGCGGAAAGAATCCGATGATCGTGCTGGATGATGCGAATTTGGATTTGGCCGTTGAAGGCGCCCTCTGGGGGTCATTCGGCACTACCGGCCAACGCTGCACCGCAACCAGCAGAATCATCGTCCAGGAAGGTGTCTATCATGACTTCGTTAGCCGTCTCGTCGGGCGAGCTCGAAAGTTGCGCGTCGGCAACGGCCTGGACGAAACGACGGATATGGGGCCCGCCGTCAACGAGCGTCAGCTGCAAACCGATCTGCAGTACGTCGATGTTGGCAAGACCGAAGGCGCCAGGCTTGAATGTGGCGGCAACCGCCTCGGCGATGGCAACTATAAATATGGATTCTTCATGGAGCCGACGGTGTTCAGCGATGTGGATCCAAAGATGCGGATCGCGCAGGAAGAAATTTTTGGCCCGATAGTGTCGATCATTCGCTGCGAGAACTTCGAGGATGCGGTGGAGATTGCCAACAACATCGAATACGGCCTTTCATCTTCGATCTACACGCGGGATGTGAACAAGGCATTTACTGCAATGCGCGATTTATATGCCGGCATTACTTACATCAATGCACCGACGATTGGGGCCGAAGTACATCTCCCATTCGGCGGCGTTAAGGCAACGGGCAATGGCCACCGCGAAGGGGGAATTGGCGCAATCGATTTCTATACCGAATGGAAGTCGGTGTACGTGGATTACTCCGACCGCTTGCAGAGAGCGCAGATTGACCGGCCGGAGTAGAAGGATTTCAGAAGTAAGATTTTTGATTTTCGATTGGCTGATGCAGATGTCTGCGGGGCAGTGTCCAAGAGTCAGTTAATCTGCAATCCGAAATCTTCGATCTGAAATCTTCGATCTGAAATCTTCGACTGAAAAATAGCTCTGCCAGTACAATCTTTTTATGCCTCTGACCCAAACCCGCGAAATCACACCAGCTCAACGCCTCGACAATTTGCGTTATGCCATCCGCGACCTCGTCAGCACCGCCGACGAAGTTAAGCGACAGGGCCATAAAGTTTTGTATCTGAATGTTGGCGACCCGAACATTTTTGATTTTGCCACCCCACCGCACATGATTGAGGCTGCGCATCGTGCCATGCGCGACAACAAGAATGGTTACGCGCCTTCGGCGGGTGTTCCCGAAGCGCTGGAAGCAATTCGCGGCGAGGCCAGAAAAAACGGGATCACCACTGTGCAAGATGTCTTCATCAGCAACGGGGCTGGCGAAGCGGTTGATCTCTGTCTTACCGCCCTGCTCAATCCTGGTGATAACGTGCTCACCCCACGCCCGGATTATCCGTTGTATCCGGCGGTGTTGTGCAAAGTTGGCGCCGAGCCGAATCCCTATTATCTGAACGAAGAAGATGGCTGGCAGCCCGAACTGGACGACATTAAGAAGCGCATCAATTCACGGACGAAAGCCATTGTTCTGATCAATCCGAACAATCCCACGGGTGCGCTCTGCACGCGGAAGATGCTCGAGGATTTGGCCGAGCTGGCACGGCAGCACAATCTTCTGATCATCGCCGACGAAATTTATGACAAGCTGATTCTCGACAGCGGTGAGCACATATCGATCGCAGGCGTTGCTCCCGACGTTCCCGTTGTCACCATAGGCGGGTTATCCAAAAATTATCTCGCTCCCGGATGGCGCATGGGCTGGGGCGTCGTGAGCGGCGAAGCTTCAGCTGTGAAGCCTTATATTGAAGGCATTCACAAGATGCTGCGGGCACGGCTTTCGGCAAATCATCCCGAGCAATACGCAATCAAAGTTGCGCTTCAAGGACCGCAGCACCACTTGATCGAAGTGCGCCGGAAACTAACTGCGCGTCGCGATCTCACGGTTGAAGCTTGCAACTCGATTCCCCACATGAGCTGCGTTCCGCCGCGCGGCGCCTTCTATGCGTTTCCCCGAATCGATGTTCCTGAAGAGGACGCAACGTGGGTGAAGGAGTTGCTGCTGGAAAAGCACATTTTGACAGTACAGGGATCGGGCTTCGGACAAAAGCCCGGCTCCAAGCACTTCCGCATCGTTTTTTTGCCGCAGGAAGAAACGCTCAAGCAAGCCTACTCACAGATACGCGATTTCATGAGCAAGCGCAGTTAGATTTGAAAGGGCGGCGTTTGGTCCCCGTTTCGTCCTCATCCCGACGTTTTTGGAGCTTCACGCAGAATCTGCTCTAATCGAGTGCAGTGATCGACATTCACTGCCATGTTCTGCCTGAAGTAGATGACGGACCAAAGTCCTGGGAAATTGCGGAATCCATGTGCAGGATGGCAGCGGAAGACGGCATCGAGCACATCGTTGCCACGCCGCACTCGAATGACCGCTACTTTTACGACCGCCAGTATCTTTTGACTCTGCTCGAGAGCTTGCGGCAGCGGGTTGGTCCTCGCCCAGCGCTGAGCCTGGGCTGCGACTTCCACCTTTCTTCTGACAATATGCAGGCCGCATTGCGCACGCCGGAAAAATACTGCATTGGCACAAGCCAGTACGTGCTGGTCGAGTTCAGCAATCTCAGCATCTCCCCGCAAATAGACGATTGGTTTACCCAAATGCATGAGCGCGGCATTACGCCGATCATTACTCATCCCGAGCGGAATCCGATTTTGCAGGAGAATCCGCAGCGTGTTCTAGAGTGGAGGGAACTGGGCTGCGCAGTGCAGGTCACCGGGTCCGTATTCAGCGGATTCTGGGGTCCGCGGCCCCGGCAGATTGCTGAGTGGCTTCTAAAAAACGAGGCAGTGCATTTTCTTTCGACCGACGCGCATGACACAAAACGGCGTGTCCCTATACTCTCCAGCGCCAGAAAAGTAATCGCGAAAGACTTCGGCGAGGAACTTGCGCAATCACTGGTCGAAAGCAATCCCGCCGCGGTGGTGAAGAATGAGCCGTTGCCTTACTTTCCGCAGAAATGAGGATTATCGCGCGGGGACGGCGCTCATGCTCGAAGGAGCTGAAACTTGCGCCGAACTGGCGGGCATCGATGCGCCGCCATTGGATGTTGCCGTGGAGGCTTTGACAGTGGATCTCGAAGCCACATGCGAAGTCACCGGCGAGCTACTCATCGTCATAGCGCTTTCCGGGTTCAGCAAATGTTCGTGGTCGGGACCGAGCCCCAGGCGAATTAAAGCCCGCGAATCCGGGACCGTCTTGCTCTGCCAACCCTGGTCCGCCTGGTAACGGCGTAGAGCCTGTTGGGTCGAAGCATCCCACTTGCCCGAAGGCTCGCCTTTCAGGTAGTGCTCACGGGCCAGCGCTTCTTGAATTTGGCGAATTCGGTCTCCATCAATCGCTTTTTGTCCGCGAGCACGCGTTTTGCGTGTTCTCTTGCCGGCGTGATGAACGGAATGGTACGAGGACTTTTTGGCCTTGGCTCCGGAATTCGCGGATTGCTCCTTCTGTGTGGAGGCACTGCCAAACGCCAATGACATCAGCAGCAAAGGTAAGGCCACAATCCGAATTTTGTTCAAATTCACCATGCTGATTCCTCAGCCAGCAGTTCCGGCGTCCCCATCATGATCTCGCGGAGCTACGACCTCGCGCCAGTTCCGATGGTGCAAGTAATAGTTACGGAAGTGTCCCGGCCAAAAAGATGGTGCCTTCGTTGCGACCTGCGCCACGTTGGCGGACCAAACATACGACATCTTGCCCGCTTTTTAAGTTGGATTGAACGCGGTCAAAATCGTCGACGCTATTCACCTTTTGCTTATTGATCTCCAGGACCACGTCTCCCCGGGTGAGTCCAATGTCATCGGCGAAGGAACCCGGTTTGACCTCTTGAACTACGACGCCCTGCCCTGAAGGCACATTCAGGCGATCCGCCATTTCCGGTGTAAGATCGCGTACGGTGACTCCCATCTTGCTCTGCTTGGGAGTGGATGGTTCGCCCCCTTCTTGTTCCTCGCCCAATCGGCTGGCGAACAATTTGGCGCGATCGGCGACGGTCACCGCGGCCTCATCCTTTTTGCCATTGCGGTAGTAGCCGAGCATTACCTTGGAACCCGGTTTACGTCCGGCGATGTCGGAAACCAGCTCGTCGCCATTTTTGATCGGTTTCCCGTCGACTGAAAATATAGTGTCACCCACCTTTAGCCCCGCACGCTCTGCCGGACTGCCGGGCACCACGCTGGAAATCGTAATTCCGCCCTGACCACCGTAAACCCGCGCTATGGCTGGATTTTCCTGCGCATTGAACTCAATACCAATCGATCCGCGCGAGACCCGGTGCTCGGGCCCGGTCAATTGGTTGTAAACCTGGGCAATGGTATTGGAGGGCAGCGCGAACCCCACTCCGGCGTATGCATTCGTGTCGGTCAGAATGGCGGTGTTAATGCCGATCACTTCACCATCGAGATTCACCAGCGGTCCACCTGAATTTCCTGGATTGATGGCTGCATCGGTCTGAATGAATGACTGGAACTGACGGCCAGGGACGATGTTTCTACCCTTGGCAGAGACGATTCCCGCGGTAACCGTCGCTTGCAAACCAAATGGGCTACCAACGGCGAGCACCCAGTCGCCGACCTGCATACTATCCGAATTGCCTAATTTCGCAGTAGGCAGCGCATGGTCTACGTCAACCTTGATCACTGCCAGGTCGGTTTCCTGGTCGCTGCCAATTACTTTCGCGTCGTGTTGAACTCCCGGGGCATCGTCTTGCAGATGGACGCGTATGCGGTCAGCTTTTTCGACTACATGACGATTGGTAATGATGAAACCTTTTGAATCCACCACCACCCCTGAACCGAGCGATCGCTCGCGGATCGGTCCCTGATCGCCACCTTGCCCACCAAAGAACTTGTCAAAGAAATCACCAAACGGGCTTTCTTCGTCACCGCCATCCTGATCATTACCGCCGCGCCGGCGCGTTGGCTTTACCGTCGATTCGGTATTAATGTTGACAACTGCAGGCTCGAGCGTCTTCGCAATCTGTGAAAACTGGTTCGAGAGCTGGCGGGGCGACGGTATGGTCAGTTGGGTCGCGTCTGCCGACTTTTTATCTTTCTCTTGGCCCTTAACGCCATAGGAAATGATGGTGCCAATCAGAATTCCCACAGTCAGAGTAAGTAAGATGACCGCTGCGAAGCTCAAACGGTTGGCTTTATAACGCTCCCAAAAATTGGCGCGCGCTTGCATGTCGAATAGCCTCCACATTTCCAAACCTCTGATTATACAGCCGGAAACCGCGGGCTAGATCGCCCGGTTAGCCCTCAGTTCCTTAGACGCGGGAGTACGCGAAAGTGTTGTTGAGTTCCACGCCATGGCTATAAAGAAGTGTGATTCTCGATTTGCGCGTCACTGATCGGTAAGTGCAATGTAGTTAAAACCGCCGCCTGTCGCGTCAAGCGCGATTACCGTTTGGAATTGGCTTTGGGTCAAAGCCAATGCTCCGGTGTCCAACAAAAGATTGGTAGTGCCAGGTGAAGTCATAAAGACCTCATAGCCACCCCCACCTGTTGGGACTGACTCGTATTCCGTATTTTTATCAAATGAAAGGCTCGTGGCCACTGGTGTGGCGCCTGCAAGGCCAGTTCCGGCGTTGACGATGTAAACGTCGGCCGGACCCATTGTGATCGAGGCGTTGACCACCCGCACTTTGCCAGTTCCCGTAGTCGTCGTTGTAGTCTTTGAGCCGTCGGTGAGCAGAACCTCTTGAATTTTCGATGCGGGGCCAGTCAGCAGAAGCGTCAGATTGGCGCTGGCGGTCAGTGAAATCGTCTGATCAAAAATTGAAGTCGAATTGCTTATATAAACGAGCGACGTGGCAACCTGCACTCCGTCTATCAGAATGTCCACTGCGGGCGCGTCAGGCGAGGCCATTACAACACGCAACTGCTGCGTCGTTTGGCTGCCGCCGCCCCCGCCGCCACATCCGATCGTCAACCCAGTCCAAAGACACAGTGCAATCAGCCCCACACGTCTGCCCACGCTTCTCCTCCAGTGCAAGTTGTTGTTTATCAGAAATTAAGAGATTCTGGAAATAGGATGCGGCCAGGACGCACGAACGATGCGCTGCAAGCGCCGATTCTCGCTGACTGGATCTCGGCGCGAGTTCAATGTCCAGACAATGTGAAATTTACTGTTACCTGGGTCTCGACCTCCACAGGAGTTCTATTCATCACATATGGCCTGTATTTCCATTGCTTCACTGCGTCCATTGCAGCTGGCGCGAGAAGAGGATCTCCGGAGACCAGGCGCTCGCTCTGAACATTTCCGTCCCTGCCGATAATGACCGCAATCACTACGGAACCCTGGACCCGTGCGGCTTTCGCGTCCGGAGGATAGATTGGCTGGGTTTTGGAAACCACCATGCCCTGCACCACGCCTTGCGAGACTCGCACGCGCGTCGGCCGAGACCCTTGAGGCGCACCTCCACTGGGTTGTGGGTTTGTATTCGATAGCGATTGCGTATCGATTTGCGGGGCCGAAATCGTTGCGCCGCCAGCCGTGGCGGCAGCGAACCCGGTTGCTCTTGCTCCCTCGGATCTTTCTACCGCAACTACTTCTCCGCCGCTCAGGCACGTAGTCGCTTTACCGTCAGAAGCCGCCCGCATTGCCCCGCTCTCGTCAGAACAGAAGGCGCGCAGGCCGGAATCCGCCGTCTCCGGCTCAGCAACAACTTTGTACTGATTTCCATCACAGCCGGAGATTACATAAACATACCCCGCATGTTTGCCGGTGGGCAGGTCCGTGAAGGGTCCGTTGAAGGCGGCACCTTTATTATTTCCCTGGCCTCTGCCCATCAGCCCCGAAAGGCTGCATGCATATGTGCCATTCGAAGAATGATGAGTGTTCTGCGCTGCAGTGATCATTTGCAACGCCATCTGCGCGCCTTCCTCATTCTGTTTGCCGTTCTGTTTTTCGATACTTTTCAGAAAATCGGGATCTTCCAGCGGCACCCGGACCTGGACACTGATTTCACTCAGTCTCCATACATCGGCTTCTGTCTTCATCACAAATGTGAAGTGCGGAATAAAAGGCAAGATCTGTTCCGTCCCACCCTTTGTCATATGCAACGTGACCTCGATCTGGTCCTCATCTCCAGAGAGGTTGTCAGACTCGATGGTAATTTCTGTTTTTTCGTTCTGCTCAACCTCTTCCGCTTGCAGCAGTGTCGGCCCTGTGTCAAACGTTTCGAATTTGGGGCCGCCCGCTTTGGCCATGTTTGCGAACGCTGAGAATTCATCGAGCATGCTCATTCCGCCCGTACCGCTCATTTTTTTAAAGGCGTTTCGGGTTGCATCCGACAAATGTTTTTCCAGGTGATTGGGCGCGGTACCGAAAAACATTTCAATCAATGCCTGCCTGGCAGTTTGCGGAGCCGGCGGCGTTTGGGCTGGAACAAAAGAAGACAGCAGCAGCAGGGGAAGAAGCCATGCAAAAAGGCGGTGCATTGGACCTCCGAACACGAAAAGTGCCGCTAGCATAACAGAGTTACTTCAGCGCGACTCATCCCTACAGACACCGACGCGGGACGTCGGTGGCCGAGCTGGTTCACCGAATGTGCAAACTTCTGCACTTCAGCCCGATTGGCACGGTTCGTATCGTGTAACTTGGCTTTGTCCCTTAAATCCTTGCTGCACAGAGCTTTTCTCGTCCTAACGGCTGTACCCGGCCAGCAGCGGGGCTTTGGCCGCGAAGGTGCAATTTTAGAAAGTACGAAAAGAGGCTGCCAGAGTCCATGATTTCGATCCTCTTCTTTGAAAGCTCTCGACCCGACCTTATGCCGTCCGCTCACGGTCTCTCGCGTGTTTATTCTCGGCGCGCTGGATAGAGCGAAAACGGTGCCATAGCTGTGTTTGCCCCTCCAATGGCCTCTTTATAAAGTGGCTCCAGAAATGGAGCCACTTTTTTTGCTCGAATATCTCTCGGTCGCCAGGTTTGTTAATGAGCCAAGGAAAACGGTGTCCCTGATGTTAACTTAGAAAGAACTGCTGAGCTGATTCGAAAGGTGAAATGCGCCGCATAACATCTGCATGTCTGCTCCTGGTTCTTATTCCGTTTCTATATGCCCAGACCCCAACCCCACCGTGGGCCACTCCGCCGCGGGAAGCCGAGTCCGCTACGCGCGCCTTTCCACCGCAGTTAAGAAGTGAATTGGCGAAGATCCGCGACGCGGCACTTTCGGATGATTACGCTTACGAGCAACTCGAACACTTGACCGACAGCATTGGGCCGAGACCGCAAGGCTCACCTCAGGCCGATGCTGCCGCGCGTTACGTTGCCGAAGAATTACGAAAACTTGGACTCGACGTTCATCTCGAGCCGGTGCCGGTCCACCACTTCGAACGCGGAATCGATGCGGCTGAGCTGCTCGAGTATCCGGGGCAGGTAGAGGGCACAAAGCAAAAAATATATGTCACCGCTCTGCGCGGGAACTCTCCGACGCCGGACGCGGGCGTTACAGCCGAGGTCATCATTGTAAACAGCTTCGACGAGTTGAAGCAGCTGGGCAGAAACAAAGTCGCAGGCAAAATTGTTTTGTTCAATGTTGCGTATGATCACCAAAAAGCCGACGCCGGCCAGGCTGGGGCAGCTTACGGTGAGGTTGTGCGATATCGAAGCGCTGGCCCTTCGGAGGCCTCGCAGTTGGGCGCTGTAGGTTCGCTGGTTCGTTCAGCCGGCGATGGAGCATACCGCCTTCCGCACACCGGATCGAGCGTTGACGCTCCGATTCCCGCGGGCGCCATCAGCGCAGAGGACGCAGAATTGATCGCGCGCCTGGCTTCGCGCGGTCGAGTACGCATCCATCTGACGCTCACGACGAAGGTCGGCCCCGAGGCGCAAGAGTACAACGTTGTAGCGGATTTGAAGGGCAGCGAACATCCCGAGCAAGTCGTAATCGTATCCGGGCACCTCGATTCTTGGGATCTCGGCACTGGCGCGATCGACGATGGCGCTGGTGTTGTTGTCGCGATGGAGAGCGCGGAGATTATTCACAAACTCAACTTGCATCCCAAACGGACGTTGCGCGTCATTGCATGGATGAATGAAGAAATGGGCGAGACCGGCGCATTGACCTATGCGAAGGACAACGCCATTGACATCGCGAACCACATTGCCGCTATCGAGAGCGACTTGGGCGCTGAGCATCCGTTGGGCTTCCATGCGAAAGTCAGCGAAGGCGCGACGAAGCAACTTTCACCCGTTCTCGATGTGCTCAGACCGTTTGGGGCCAATCTGTTCCAAACCGTGCCGCAGTCGCCCGAAACTGATATTGGCCCGCTTGCCGAAAAAGGCGTGCCGGCGTTCGGCATCTGGCAGAACGGTGTGAAATATTTCACCTATCACCACACTGCAGCCGACACTCTGGATAAAATCGTTCCGCGGGAACTGAGAGAAAACGCAGCCTGCATGGCCGTAATGGGTTATGCCCTGGCGGACATGTCCGAACCGCTTGAACGATAGTGCCGCGTTTTCGCGAGAACTTTCGGGTTAAGAACCAGCTACAACCTCTATGCCTTCCAGCGGTCGTATGTTGTAATGCCAGAAACATGAACGCCGCCGCCATTCTCGGGCCCGGGAATGTTGCCAAACCACTTGCGTCATTCCAGCGCGCGGCACACACTCAATGGACCTCACTGATTGAGCAAGCCGATGCCATCGTGATTTTTGGCGGCGACGGCACCATTCATCACCATCTCCGCACGGTCGTTGAATTGGGCGTTCCCTTGATGGTTGTGCCATGCGGCAGCGGGAACGATTTCGCGCGTGCCCTGGGATTGCAAAGTCCGCATGATTCGCTCGCAGCCTGGCAGAAATTCGCTTCCGGTGGCGGCAATGTCCGTACGATTGATCTCGGCGTAATTCAGCCGTTCCCGCAGACCGACCCGGCTTCGTTTGACTCCTTCAACGCCCAACAGCATTATTTTTGTTGTGCTGCCGGAGTGGGGTTGGACGCGAAGATTGCCCGGCGTGCTAATGCGCTTCCCCGATGGATTCGTGCGCACGGGGGATACGGCATTTCAGCCCCTCGCGAACTCCTGAGTTTCCAATCTTTTCCCATGAGGATTTGCTCCAACGGCAGCGGCCCAGGCCAGTTTCGCCCGACCTTAGTTGCAGCCGTCGCCAATACTTCAACCTACGGCGGGGGGATGAAAATCGCCCCCCAAGCCCGACTCGATGATGGCAAGTTGGATTTTTGCATCGTGCGCGACATGAATAAGTTCGAACGATTTTTGTTGTTCCCGACGGTCTATTTCGGGCGCCATCTTATCTCGCAAAAAGTTGAATATGAGCAGAGCGATCACATCAGCATCGAAACTGAATCTCCGTTTGATGTCTACGCTGACGGTGAATATGTTTGCCAGACTCCGGTTACTTTTCGAGTCGCGCGCCATGCCTTACAGGTAATCGTCCCGGAGTAGACACGTACTGACTGCTAGGGTGCTAAACTACAAACTTTATGTCGGAAAACGGACGCTCGCGGGTTTGGGTGTGGGTGCTGATTGGGGGAGGAGCCTTCTTCCTCTTTGTCCTAGCCGTATTCACCTTGGTTTTCATTGCACTGCACGCCAGCGGGCGTCAGGCTGGGATTCACGCTTTCGGCGACAAAATCGGCGTGGTCGATCTCGACGGGGTGATCGTTGATCCCAGCGAAGTTGTGGAAGATGTCCGCCGGTTCGCTAATGATGACTCGATCAAGGCCATCATCATCCATGTGAATTCGCCGGGCGGCGGAGTCGCCGCCTCGGAAGAAATTTACCGGGAGGTTAAACGGGTCCGCGACGAAAAGCACAAACGTATTGTGGCTTCCATCCAGACCGTTGGCGCTAGTGGCGCATACTACGTTTCTTCCGCAACCAACAAAATTTATGCAGACAGCGGCAGCGTCGTCGGTTCGATCGGTGTCATCGCCGAGTGGGTGAATTACGGTGACCTGATGCGCTGGGCAAAGCTGAAGCCGGAACTTCTGAAAGTTGGCCAATTCAAAGATACCGGGGATCCTACCCGCGAGCTGACTCCGGCTGAGCGGCAATACATGCAAGGTCTTATCGACAACATGTATGTCCAATTTGTGCAAGCAGTTGCTGATGGCCGTCATGCTAAGGCATCCGATATTAAGTCGATAGCGGATGGGCGCGTGTGGACCGGCCAGCAAGCGTTGAGCATTCACCTGATTGATCAGATTGGCGATTTTCGCCCCGCCATACTCGACACTGCCAAGTCCGTGAATATCAGCGGCGAACCAGTTCTGGTACACCCGGAGAGAGACCGCAAGTCCTTGCTGGACTTAGTGTTCGGCGATGCGTCCCAGTGGCTGCCCACAAAGGAAAAGTTGCTGGAGCAGCACGTTGGGTTTTACTATCTGTGGAGATAGGCAAACGGCGTCTCCATCTGCCTCTTGCCAACAAGCCCTGAAATTTGAGAAGGTTATCCGAACTGGTTTCCATTCGGATGCAGTTCTCCCTGTGGAGGCGAATGAGTTGGCCCTCCGGCTAACGTAATGTCGAAGATATTGGAGAGCATATAAGCCATGACAAAAGCGGATCTGATCGATGAAGTCTCGGGGCTGGTAGAGTTGACCCGTAAAGACAGCGAGGTAGTGGTCGAGACTATCTTTGACAGCATCGTGCGCTCATTGAGGGCGGGCGATAAGATCGAGATCCGCGGCTTCGGCAGTTTCCGTACTCGCCAGCGTAAGCCTCGCGTGGGACGCAATCCTAAGACGGGCGACCGCGTCGATGTTCCTGCCAAGAAGATCCCATTCTTCAAGCCAAGCAAGGAACTAAAAGACCTGGTGAATGGCGAAAGCAATTCTCCAGCGCCGGCAGCGTCCTCGCCCGCGATGTAAGGCTTTTAACGACTGGCTTCCTTATTATTTAGAATCCCGTTGGATGTTCTCCCGCAAAGTTCACGTTGAATACGAGCTCGATGGCATGCGCTTGCCCTGTCCCCTGAAATGGCTCGACAATTTTTCAATGCGCAATTTCACGAATGCCAGCATTTTTGACGACACGCTTCCGGTTGGAGACGGCATTATAGAAATTGGGGAGCGCGTACCTCTCGATAAATTAAAAGCAGCAATGGAAGACTGGTTCCAGCGGAAGGGGTATTTGCCGAAAAGCGCCGGTTTGTGGCTGGAGCTGGAGTAGTCGCCAGCTTGGCATTGTCTGCGGAATCTAACTACGTCCTTTGACGTAGCGGCGTCGATATCCGCTCGGCGTAAAACTGAGAGTCCAGCCACGTCTCTAATTTGCTCTGCAGGTCCGGCGGCACAGAATCGAAGTGCAAGCCGCTTTTACCATGTCGGTCATCCCATATGACTCTTACAATCGCTCCGAAATTAACCCCACCGGGGAGCATGCAACTAGCGTTCAACCGCTCTCCAGGCGTCAGCGCAGTCGCTGTTTTTATCCCCATTCCGCTGCTGCTAATGTTCATACTTGTACATTGAACACGTTCTGAATCGCTCCTTGCTAGCAAAACCACTAACTCTACCGCACACCGAAAATATCGTCTGCGCTCTCCCAGCATGAAGCCCTTGGCCGCGGCTAAGCCACGTCTAACCTGTGCGATGTCAATTGGGCGATGAAGAAGAAAGTTGGCGCCATATTGCGAAGCAGTTTTCTTGTGCGCATTGTCCGTTGCCACGGCAAAAATGACTGCGCTCCTGTTTGAACGACTGCTCCGCACCACACCAAGGACCTGAGAGGGTTCTGAAACCGTGTCGAAATCGAGAACGACGGTATCGTACTTTGAACGGCTGACTTCGTTCAACGCCAGTTCTGCGTCTCCGATGATTTGAGCTTCCATGCCAATTTCAGTCGAGGCTTTTCCGAACAAGGAACTCAACCATTGATCAGCGGTTACTACAAGCGCCTGCATTTGCATCAGCCATCACCATGGGTTAATCAAAAGTACTTTATCCGGCACCAGCAGCGCTCCCTTTGGCTCGTGAACGCGCCCCAGTAAAGTCGGCCATCCGGCCTTTCAGCCGCATCACTGCTACTGAGTGAATCTGTGATACACGAGACTCACCCACTCCTATCGCAATGCCGATCTCCTTCATGGTAAGTTCCTCAAAGTAGTAGAGTCTCACCACCATGCTTTCCTTCTGTGGAAGTTCGGAAATTGCCTGCTCTAACAAACCCCTCGTCTCCGATTCCAGACAGTGCAGCAACGGGTCATCACCGTTATGGCTTGAAAGCTGTTCGGTCATATCCACCTCCGCCCCGCCGTCCGGCGAGATAAACCGCAGACTGGAGATTTCAAGCGCGTTTATGTCGCGAAGCAGTCTGTGCATCTCTGGGAGCGTGATTCGTAGTTCAAGGGCTAATTCGGGTTCGGTGGGGTGCCGACCGAGTGCAGCCTGTAATTTGTTATGCGCCTCTTCAATTCGGCGTGATTGACGCCGTAGGTCGCGCGGGCTCCAGTCAAGCTCACGCAGGCTGTCGAGGATCGCGCCACGAATCCGAAACTTCGCGTAAGACCCGAACTGTACGTGTTTGCTACTGTCAAATTTTCGGAACGCGTCCATCAGCCCCACGACTCCGGCATTGACCAGGTCTTCTATTGGAATATGCCGTGGCAACCTGTCGTGAATCCGCCGCGCCTGGTACTGCACAAGCGGCAAATGCTCGGTGAGTAGATTTTGCCGCTCCTCTTCGTTCGCTGCGGTGCAATCGCCGTTTGGTGATTGAGGAGGTCGACGGGTCGACATACATCTCGATTCAACCCTCGACAAATAAGAAAACGATTAAAAGAGAGTTAAGAGATTTTGTTCGAGCCGAAATATTTCCTATTAGGGGAATGTGCGCGAGGGAAGTCCGGAATCGGCAATCAATACGTACTTGAAAAAGGATGGATGGTGGGAAATTTCTGCCGTGCTAGATTGCGTTTGCTTTCGCACTGAGCTCGTAACCGACACCACGAACCGTATGAATCAGGCGCCGGCCAAATGCCTGGTCCACTTTGCGGCGTAAGTAGTTCACGTACACGTCGATGACATTTGTGCCCGTGTCGAACGATAAGTTCCACACGTGCTCGATGATCATGGTGCGCGAGACTCGCCGCCCCGCGTTCAACATCAAATATTCGAGCAGGCCGAACTCTTTGGAGGTCAGTTCGATCCGCTTGCCCGCGCGCTCGACCTTTCGTTCCACGCGGTCGAGTTTAAGATCTGCCACTGTCAGTACCGAAGCCGCAGGCAGATGACTTCTTCGCAAGAGCGCACGGATCCTAGCCGAAAGCTCCGAATAGGAAAAAGGTTTGCCCATGTAATCGTCGGCGCCAAGATCAAGGCATTGCACCCGGTCTTCCACCCGGTTTCTGCTGGTCAAGACGAGAATCGGCATGCTAGGTTTGCGTGGCCGCAGGTGCCGCAGAATTGCCACACCGTCCATTCGCGGCAGATTCAAATCCAGCATGAATAGGTCATAGTCTAGTTCGGTTGCCATGGCCTTGGCCTGTTCGCCATCGTGGGTCACATCTACAGCGTAATGTTCGGCTTCGAGCCCTTTCCTCACAAAACTCGCTAAGGCAGGGTCGTCTTCAGCAATCAGTACACGCATAAACAATAGTTAGAGTCGATTCATTCTTAGAGACAGTTAGGTTGTGAAGCAAGGCACGAATGGCGCTGGAATCGAGCGGAACCTTGCATGGCACTCGCCATTTACCTCAGTAACACTGGAGGATAGGGAATTAGCTCATGGAGCCTTGGAACAAACGATTTCTGCAATCTGTATTTCTTCCCGGGGGCGCGATCCTGCTCGGCGCCTATCTGCTCCTTGGACCGGGAAAGATCAATCCCTCTGTATATGGAGTGAGGTTCTTCTATTTTGCGGTTTTCATTGCTGCCCTGGTATTAGCATGGCGTTTCCATACGACCCGCATTTTTCTTTCCGCTGTTGTGCTGCTGCTGGCCCATCACGCACTCGAGTTTTTTACCCAAGGCCACATTACTCCTTCAGGTCCGGGCCGCATTGCGTTTGAAACTATTGCTCTCCTGCTTCCCTTGAACTTCATCCTTCTTGCTTTTTTCCCGGAGCGTGGCTATCAGGGCCGGAGCTTGTTTTGGTTCCTGGCTCTGCTATTTTTTGAGTCAGTACTGCTGGCCGCCGTGGCACGCCCAGATCAGCCCGCCCCCGAATTGCTACATGCTTCACCGCTGGCGTCGATGCATTGGCGGCTGCCACAGCCTGCGCTTCTGTTCTTTGTCATCGCTCTTATTTATTTGCTGGTGCGAATGGTTCGTTTTCAGAAGCCAACGATTATCGGGATGTTCTGGTCGTTAATTGCAATCTGGCTGGGGCTCAATGCCGGAGGAATAGGGAAGCTCGGCAGCGAATACTTCGGTGTAGCAGCACTCATTCTTGCCAGCTCCATCGTCGAGAATTCTTATTCCCTGGCTTACCGTGACGAACTCACCGGTTTAAGCTCGCGCCGCGCGTTTAACGACGCGTTACTGCGCCTGAAACCCCCATACGCCGTCGCCGCGGTCGATATCGACCACTTTAAAAACATCAATGACACCTATGGTCATGATGTAGGGGACCAAGTGCTGCGTATGGTTGCCTCCAAACTGGCGCGCGTCGGGGGTGGAGGTGATCCCTTTCGTGTGGGGGGAGAGGAATTCCGGCTCAATATCGAAAGCTCCACGTTTCGCGTCCGCAGCGGTGACGAGCGTCGCAAAATCGAGCGCCCCAGTGACCGAAGGTTCCAACGGAAGAAGAGAGAGGCCCCTCGCCTGAGCGCTAATTCCTCCACCACGTTGTCCGTCACCGTTAGCATCGGAATCGGCGAATCTCAGTCGAAGCTGAGCTCGGATGAAATCATTAATCAGGCGGATAAGGCGCTCTATCGGGCGAAGCGAAGCGGAAGGAACCGCGTCGAGACCGGGATCCCGGAGAAAAAGATGTTGGGATTCGGGTCTAAAAAACCTAGACAGCCCTAGGTGGTCTTATTGCGACGGGTCCGTTGCACCGTCATTTCTACAATCTCTCCGATGAGCTCAGTATAGGAGCGCCCCGACTTTTTCGCGGCCATCGCAAACTCATGCTTGCTGGAGAGCCACGGATTCGGGTTCGCTTCGATTACGTACACTTCGCCCTCGGGAGTGAGTCGCATGTCGATGCGCCCGTAGTCGCGCAGTTTCACCGCTCGATATGCCGCGATGGCGGTCTCCTGCAATTTCTGCGTGGTGGCTTCGTCCAGATCCTCCACCACCGTCGATTTTGTCAGCTTGTACGCCTTAGAGTCGGTTTCGAACTTAACATCACGGCTCGCGATCCTCGGAGTTCCCTCGGGTAATTTCGAGAGATCGAGTTCGACCAAGGGTAAGACCTCTGTCTTCTCATAACTCCCTAGAATCGCCGCGTAAATCTCCCGACCCTCAATGTATTCCTCAATTAAGGCAGGAGAATCAAACTCATTCTGCACATATTCCACACGCTCCATCAGTTCTTTTACACCGGTGACCACTGCCTCAGCATCGATTCCAATCGATCCGTCTTCTGACTGCGGTTTTACTATGAGAGGAAACTTCACATCGTGAGCGTGATCAATGTTTCCGCGATAAGCCGTCGCGAAAAATGGCGTCCGAATGTCATGAAAGGCAAACATTTTTTTCGCTGTGGCTTTGTCCTGGGCGAGAAAATGTGCGTGCGGCCCTGCGCCGGTGTAGGGAAGTCCCAGCAAATCCATGTATGCCGCAACATTCATTTCTTTTGTGTCGTCGCCGGCATATGACTCCGTCAGATTGAAGACCAGGTCGGCGCCGCATTTGCTCAAACCATAGAGCGACTGCGGACGTCCATCCAGCACGTAATAAGAAGGCTCGTGCCCGAGTTTGCCGAGCGCATCAAAAATTTCTTCTCGGTCCTCTTTTACCTTGCGCTTGCGCCCGGCGCGTGTCGCCTCTGGTTCAGAGGTGTCTTCCTCTTCCCAAACGTCATACAGCACTGCGACTTTTAATGTATCGCCCATCCCTGCTCCTAAGCCTGGAAAGCTCTCAATCGTGCCAGATGAGTCATGACCAACGTGGTCGCGAACACGGTAATCTCTGAAAGATATTCCGTCTCTTTTTTCTTGTCGATCATCAATCGCAGCTCTCCGCTTCGTTTCTCAATCGACTCCATCAACTTCTTCACTGCCGGCCGCTGCAGGGCGGTCCACCTGGCAATGTGGTCCACTATCGTCTTTCTGTGTTCGCGCAGAAAAATCTCCGCCGGCTGCGCGCTCTTGCTCTTTTTAGACGCATTAAGCATAGCGGTAAGATCGCCGTCCTGAGTCACATCCAGCAATGGAATCTGGTCGGACGGATTGCGATAAAAATCGCCGATCGTCATTTCCATTTCCGCCGTAGTAATGTCCGGAGTGCCGCGCTTGCGAAGCGGATCCGCATTCCCCAACTCGCGCGCAATCCTCTCCATATACTTCAGCTTCCCCATCGCGCCCCAGTCGCGGTACTTCTTTCGCCACCCAGAACGCGGCGTCATCCACACGGCAAAGGTTTCGGCAAAATCCTCATCCGGATGTTTTTGGGCGTACCAACCCGGCAGATAGCGCACGTAGTCTTTCGAGAACAGCACCGGGCGATAGTTCTCGCGATATGGCCTTCGGTAAGGTCCGAATATCTGTTTCCACTCCGGCGTGCGATGCAATTTATACGCGTAGTTAAATGCATGTCCGGCTTCGTGGCGCAAATACATCATGATTTCGCGATTGGTCTCCAGATCATTGTTCTCTCTTTCAATCTGCGCAAGGTCCGGGCGGGCCAGATAGAACGGAATTCCTATCACGGGTTCTCCGGAAGGGCATCCCCATTCGTCTGTCAAATAACATACGGGCCGGAACTTCAGAATTTTTTTTTGCTCCAGTTCACGATAGAGTTGTTGCACGAATCTCGCGACTGAGGATTCTTCAATGGTCAATCCCAAATCGCAAATCCGAGTGTTCAATAGCGATGGACTTTTCTCAGCCTCCGCCGGTGCGCTCAACTCCGTGGGCGGTTGTGCTGCCTCAGCACCCGCCGGTTGGCTCGATTCTGTCACGTGTAATCAGTGTATTAAAACGATCGCGGACGCGACAGTGAGGAGAGAAGTGCATCCTGCCGCTATGATCAGAGTATTCGAACCATTCACATAGGAAAAGATGACCATGGGCCGAGACCACGCGTCATCTCTTCATTGCGTATTAGTGCCGATTTTCCCGTCCACCTAGTCGCGATCGAGAAGCAGCCGCAATTCACTGGACCGTGATGGATGCCGCAGCTTGCGCAACGCTTTAGCTTCGATCTGACGAATGCGTTCGCGCGTCACAGCGAAACACCGGCCTACTTCCTCCAGCGTGTGCTCTGAACCATCGTCCATGCCGAATCTCATCCTCAGTACCTTTTCTTCGCGTGGACTGAGAGTACGCAACACCAGCTCAGCACGCTCTTTAAGATTGACCCCGATGACTGCGTCGGCGGGCGAAACAGCAGTGCGGTCTTCGATCAGGTCTCCAAGATGCGAATCGCCTTCCTCGCCAATCGGCGTTTCCAGAGAGACCGGGACGCGCATGATTTTGAGCGCCTTGCGAACCTTCCATTCCGGAATATCCATCTGCTTGGCAATTTCCGCCGACGAGGGCTCGCGTCCCAGGGATTGAACCAAGCGCCGCGACGTCCGAATCATTTTGTTCACTACTTCGGTCATATGTACCGGCAGCCGAATGGTGCGTCCTTGATCTGCAATCGCGCGGCTGATTGCCTGGCGAATCCACCACGTCGCATAAGTAGAAAATTTGTAGCCACGGCGATACTCGAATTTATCGACCGCTTTCATCAGGCCAACATTGCCTTCTTGGATGAGGTCAAGAAAGTGAAGCCCGCGATTGGCATATTTCTTTGCGATCGAAACCACCAGTCGCAGATTGGCCTCAATCATCTCGTGCTTTGCCTTATCGGCATTCATCTGACCCTGAATTATGGCGCGCTGCACATTGCGTATCTCGGTGAAACTCATTCCGGCATCGCTTTCCAGCTTCTTTAATTCGGCTCGATGTTGACGTTGCGCTGCATAGTACGTTTTCCTGAGGTCCTCGCTTGTGGTCTTGGCGATTTTTTTATCAAGATAAGTCAGTTGCCGATCCAGACCGCGCATGGTTTCCGCAGTTTTAGTTACTCGCGAAATTAGGCGTTTGTGTTCGGATTGGTTAAGTCCCAACGTCCGGATAATAAGTGAAATTCGGACCATTTCGCGGAACAGTTGCGACCGGCAACGTCGGTATTGCTTAGCCTTCTTTTTAGACGGGATCGTTGCCAGGCGTTCCGCCAATCGGCAGGCGACTTGATAATGCTTTCGCAGTTGATCGATGCGACGAATAAGTTCAGCGCTCCGCTTGCGCAATTTTTCCTCAGTGAGCTCCTCTTCATCGAAGGTAACCAACTCCTGAACTGCACGCCGGCCGGATTTCAGGTCCTCAGCAATATCCAAAATCTGGCGTACCGCAATCGGCGAGCGCGACAGCGCTTTCAGCGCGCGGCGTTGTCCGTGCTCGATCCGCCTCGCTATTTCAACCTCGCCCTCTCGGGTTAGCAGCGGTGACACGCTCATCTCATGCAAGTAGAGCCGCACTGGATCGCTCGTTGTGTCAGGGGCACTGGAGGTCAGGTCGAGCTCGACTTCCTCGCCTTCGTCCGCCAACTTTTGATCCAAACTCAGCCAGGGGTGCGCTGCCTCGCCCGCGAACACATCTAGCCCCTGCGTACTTACCGCGCTGAACAAATCTTCCGAATCCGGCTGGGATTGCAAATCGTTGGTGGTCAATTCATCCATCTCTTCTTCGGCAACGTAGCTTTTTGGCATATAGGTCTCTTTAAAGCGGCAGAACTGTAATCGCGAATGAAACCGGACAGCTTCGATTACTTAAGAGATTCTGAGCACCGGTCGTTTTATCATCACGGTTGTTCGTCACCAGGAACGGAAACGGCGGCAAATCTCAAAGCATCGGCTACTTCGAGCGCAGCGGATTCCCCATAAATCTGACTTATGGTATGCCGCAAAGCGATGAGGTTGCTGCGCGCAGATTCCGTGCCATGGCTGGTGGGATTTTTCGCGAACTCCAGCTCGTAGGTCCTCAACAGCAACCCGCTCTGCTCCTCTAGACGTTCAATCGTCTCCGGGCCGAGCTGTGGTTCTGGGTGCATACCCTAGTGTACGCGATTATCAGGGTTTACGGTGCCCTCATGAGTAGGACCCGTGCCAGTTGTGTGCCTCGCCGTCGCTTCTATCGGTTGCTTCACCGGTTGAACCACGGCCAGCAAGAGATCGGCTTGAGGCGCCTTTGCCGTATCAGCTATCGCTAGTTGCTGCGCGCGCCAAGATTCGGGCGATTCCTCCGATTTGTCCAAGTAATCCAAGGCAGCCAAGCCGGCCGATCCCAGGTTGGAAAGCGCCTCGGATAGTGGCGCAATCTCGTGCAGGAGAAAGGATTGTTGGATAAGAGGCTTTAACTTCGAGTCGTTATCACGCCACGTTGAAAGTAATGCGCGAATTTGAGCTTCGGCGTCGTGGTCTTGATAATCGCTTTGGATGTACTTTTGTACCAGACTTTGAAAGTGCCTTCCGGTCTCACTCTCCGGATTGGCGACATCGATAAGCCGATTCAATGGCGCTCTGAAGTCCCAGGCCCCTTTTACGTTTTCAAAGCGGGCGTAATCCTTGACTGGTTCAACCACATCTGCAAGGGAACGCAGCGCGGAGATGTCTTCGACTCCCGCCATTCGATGCAACATTGGATCCTCGTGCGATCGATGCGTCAGACCCAGCCACTCAAGGCGCCAGCTCACCTCGTCAAGTCTCGTGTACATCGAATTGATGTCCTGCACTTCCTCAGGCGACCACAAACGTTCGGCAATGGCAGCTGTGCGTGGCCATATGCGCGAATCCATGTTCTCAGGACTGATCCACTCTCCCCACATGCAGGCCTCGCCTCCAACAATGCGATTCTTCTTCTCAGGAGAGAGAGAAGCCGCCGCGCCGGACATTGGATCGACGGCGTAGTGCCGTGAGGCCGGCCACATCAAATCGAGATAGTAGCCAAAGGAGAGCATGCCGCTGAAACCTTGCTTCGCTGCCGCAGCCAACGATTCCTGACCACGCCATGACTGCACGACAATATTCTTCGGTAAATCCGGCCGGAGGATTTCATCCCATCCCACCATCGTTTTGTGGTGCTTGCTGAGTATTTTTTCCAGATGGTGATTGAAGTAAGCCTGCAGGTCCTGATTGTTTTTCAAGCCGTGAGAATGCATGAAGGCCTGAATCTTCGGGTTGTCGTCCCATGGCTTGCCGTTTACCTCGTCGCCGCCGATGTGAAAGTAGGCGTCCGGGAATAGCTTTCCCATCTCATCGACGAACTTGTCGAGGAACTTGTACGTCCTCTCCTGTGTCGGATCCATCACTGTGTAAACCCCGCCTGGTTCAATCTTCTAAGTGCCCGGAGTGCTCGCCAGTTCGGGATAACCAACGAACCATGAACGGCTGTGCGGCGTGATATCTACTGACCATCAGATCCCATCTCGTGCAGCTTCGGAAATTGCTTGCTCTCGACGCGGAAGCCTTCATCGTCAGAAAGGTGAAGATGCAGAACATTCATCTTCACCGCCGCCATTCCATCGATGTTGCGCTCGAGCACATCCACGGGAATGTAATGACGGCCCATATCGATCAGCAACCCACGCCAGGCGAAGCGGGGTTGGTCTTTGATTGTGACTGCAGGAATCGAAAATCCGTCCGTGCTGGTTTCGACTAGCTGCAAGAATGTTTGCAGGCCATGCAATATACCGAGCGGATTTGTGGCCGTGAGCTTCGCGCCGGATTCGCTTATGGTGAGTTCGTAAGATTCGTCTTCGCCGAGTTTTTCGACACTCTCACTTCCGTGTTGCGCTTGAATTACGAGAGTTGCAGCGACTCCCTTCGCTGCAGTGGAATAAAGTCGCATTCCGGTCCGGTGGGAGAGATCGGCGACAAATCGTTGAACGCCGCGTTCCAGCGTGCCATCGCGATACCCCGAAACCGCAACCGAAAATGATTGGTTAATCAGGAGATGACCCGTCCCAAGTTGCACTCTGGACGGCATTGGCATGAGATTGAGTTGCGGAGGTGCCTGACCTGCGGCAAATGTCGCAACCATAAGAAGGAGCACAGCGATCGGGGTTCGCATGGATAAGTAAAGAACGCCTCAACTTCAAGTTTGTGGAATTACTATGTTGCTCTACGCTTCGAAAACCAGACCTCGCAGTCTATACCCACTCAACGTGTACCGGAAGATTAGTTCGGGGTTCGATTAGCCCTTGGAATCTGGTCACTTGATTCCAACAGCTGAGCGGTCCAGGTGGCTCGCTTCTTCCCGCAGAAGTTCGCAACACACCAGCAGACTAGGCCAGGCGAAATTGCCCACTTCAGATTGGCTAGGTGACGTTCGTAATCTATCGGAAATTACGCCGCACCCTAATATTAAAGATAACTACGCACACCCGCGGGTAGCCGTCTCAACTGTTCGATTACAGACATTGAGTGAGGCACCTCCGAAATGTGCTTGCTCCGATCGCGAAGGGGTACAAATGAAGTGTCGTGTAATTGCTGTGCTTGGCACACGGCCCGAGGCGATCAAGCTTGCATTGGTCATTGACCAGTTACGCCGGCGCTCAGATGAGTTCGACACTGCGGTAATACATACCGGACAGCATCGGACAATGCTGGACAACGCTCTCCAACTTTTCAAGATCAAGCCCGACTTCGACCTTGACGTGATGCGTCCCAACCAGACGCTCAACTCTCTTACCGTCCGCGTACTTGATACGGTCGAAAATGCCTGTCGGCGTTTCGAGCCCAACATGATGCTCGTACAAGGTGATACAACAACTGCCTTCGCTTCCGCGCTCGCGGCCTATTACTCCAAAATTCCTGTGGGTCACGTCGAGGCCGGTTTGCGAAGCCATGATATTTACAATCCCTTTCCCGAAGAGGCCAACCGCCGATGTGTTTCGGTGCTCACCGGCATTCATTTCGCCCCGACCGCGTTATCGCGAGACAAACTTCTCGCCGAGGGTGTACCTAACGAGCAGATCGTAGTCACCGGCAATACAGTTGTTGACACCCTGCGGGCACTCAGTAATGCGCCGCACTCCTGGGAAAACACTCCCCTGCAGAACATTCCTACAGAGGGCTACCGCTTAATTCTGGTTACTTCGCACAGGCGTGAATCCCTGGGCGCAGATCAGGAGCATATGTGCCTTGCCTTAAAAGATCTGGTAGCAAAGCATCCTGACATTCGCGTCATTTACCCAGTGCACATGAACCCAAATGTGCGCAGCACGGTAAATGCCATTTTGGAAAACACCGAGCGCATTCACCTTACTGAGCCGCTCGACTACATCACCTTTGTCAGCTTACTCAAGAAATGCTTTCTAGTACTGACTGACTCTGGCGGAATCCAGGAAGAAGCTCCGACCTTTGGCAAGCCGGTGCTGGTATTACGCCGGGTGACCGAGCGGCCAGAGGCGTCAATGTTTGGGATGTCCAAGATCATTGGAATGTCGCGCGAAAGTATTGTGAATGAGACTTCTGCCTTACTGACCAACCAGGACACATATCTGGATATGTCGGAAGGCGACAACCCATACGGTGACGGGAGGGCGTCGGAAAGAATTGTTGAGGCGGTATCCCGGTGGTTTCAGGGCAAAACGCCACTTCTCGATGCCAGTCAGGAGTTCAAGTTACCGCCTCGGTCAGAGCAGCGCCGGCGCAAAACCGACTCCGTAGAAATACCAGTTGCAGCAGCCGCTAAAGCAGGAGGGCATTGAGTCCGGTGTTTCTGTCGAGCGGCGGCACTTACATTGAATGGTCTACTTACTCTACTCTATCGTTGGTGTCATATGTATTTACACCGCCCGCCATTACTGGTTCACGCTGAACCGGCTATTCGGATTTCAACGCCACCCGTACATTGATATTGATACTGCTGACTGGCCTCAAGTCACCGTTTTAGTAGCGGCTCACAACGAAGAAAAAGTCATAGCGAACATTCTATCGGCGTTAATGACCGTAAATTATCCACAAGACAAAATGCTGGTCATGCCCGTGAATGATCGGTCTAAAGACAGAACGCGACAAATTATCGACAAGTTCGTAAAAGACTTTCCGGGTCGCATACGTCCTTTTCACCGCACCAGTGGCAAACCCGGAAAAGCGGCAGCGTTGAAAGACGCAATGGAACTGATCGCGACCGAAGTGACCCTGATCTTCGACGCTGACTATATACCTGGCGCCGGCCTGATCAAACAATTAGTCGCGCCCTTCTTTGATCCCGAAGTAGGTGGCGTTATGGGCCGCGTTGTACCGCTGAACTGTGGCACCAATTTGCTTACACGTCTTCTCGATCTGGAACGCTCAGGTGGATACCAGGTAGATCAGCAAGCTCGCATGAATCTGCGGCTCGTGCCGCAGCATGGCGGTACTGTGGCGGGCGTCCGGCTGAGTGCGCTGCGTGAAATCGGTGGCTGGGATGACACGACTTTAACCGAAGATACCGATCTTACATATCGGCTCCTGCTTCATGGCTGGAAAACCGCCTATCAGAACCGCTCGGAGTGTTATGAAGAGGTTCCGGAAACCTGGTCCGTGCGAATCAAGCAGATCATGCGCTGGGCCAAGGGCCACAACCAAGCAATGATGACTTACACCGTGCGCCTGCTTTTCGGAAAGCATTTAGCGACTTTCCGCGAGCGGATCGACGGCGCATTGCTTTTGGGCGTCTACATCATGGCTCCGGTCACGATTCTCGGTTGGGTTTTTGCTTTGATCCTGTTCTACCGGGGAGTGGCGCCGTTCAACGGCATCGTCGCGCTTCTGAGTATCACGACTTATGCAGCGGTCGGTAACTTCGCGGCGTTTTTTGAAATTGCTGCGGCCGTGCGTTTGGATGGAAATCGTAATCGTCTGGCTGTTCTGCCATTCCTTGCATTGGGTTTTGTGGTCAGCATCTTTTCCGTTTCTCGTGCTTCCATATCGCAAGTCTATGGTTACCTCACGAAGGCTGAGTTGCACTGGGACAAAACTGAACGTTTCCGGACGGCGCCTTGAATACCTACATGGCGGTCGCGAGTCTCGTGATGTTGACCGGCGTCCTGCTTACGGTGCCTCTAATTCCCGCATTTAAAGAGGTGCGCCGCAAGACAGATGCTGAGCCTTTGAACGTGATCCAGCGGCACGCCGGCGACATCCGTCACTTTGCGCACAGTTTTGCCGAAGTCATACAGGAATTGAAACCAGTGCTGGAGCGCTGTCAGCGTTCTGGCGCGGGGGCACGTGGAGTGCTGGCCGGCGGCAGCGAATACCTGGTCGTGGGGAACTCAAAGAACATACCAGGCCTTGTGAAACAAGGCGAAGCTTTCATGTGCTCCACAGTCGTTGCTTTCGTGGCAGAGTTTGTCTGTCCCGGATCAGTAATCTTCGGCCAAGAAATCTATGCTCACCAGCGCTTCACCGGTGGCGCACACAACCAATACCGCGCGATATTGGGAGAGAACGATGTGTCCTTGGGTCCTGCGAGCACGATATTGCGGTGGGCCCACTCCGAGAAAGTACTTACTGCCGCAGCGCGCTGTCATCTTTATGGGCGAATTTCGGCAGCGCAGCTGATCCGTGTGGAGCAAGGTTGCACGTTTTTGCGTATCAACGCTCCGCGTATTGAGCTTGGCACTCCGCTCTCAGCAAAGGAAAGCGTAGGAGTATCGAACAACGCAGTTTCTGGCAGACACCCTGGCCGACTTCTTTATGACGGTGACTTCGAAATTCCTGCTGGCGAAATCATCCACAACAACATTGTTACTCGGGGCAGATTAGTTATTCGCGCAGGCGCGCGCGTGGAAGGAAGTGTTAAGAGTAACAAAGACATGCTCCTGGAAGACAGAGTAACTGTCGAAGGCAGCGTCATCAGTGCTGAACGGATGCTAATCGGGCGGAACTGCGTTGTTCATGGGCCTGTGATCGCGGAACGAAAAATGGTCATTCGAACTGGCACACATTGCGGTGATCCACAGGAAGCTACCACGGTCAGCTCTCCCGAAATCGAAGTTGAAGAAGGTGTGCTGATTTTTGGCACTCTTTGGGCGCGACAATCCGGCACGGTAGTGGGACGGCAATGAAGCCACGAAAGCTCATCTACTTTGTTTCCGCGACGCTGGGCTTAGTTCTTATCGTCTCTCTGTGGGCCGTCCGCGAGCGGCTGGAGTTCAGCAGTGACCGCATGATTCTTCTTGTACCGGACGGCATGAGCCAATCGGATCCAAGAGTGACGATGTGGCTCGACGCCGCAAGTGAAGAAGGTTTGCACGTCAGTGCGGTTCACGATTCTGAGTTTCTGCGTCCTGTGTTCAGCCAGGCCAGAACCGCAGGAGTCATTCTTCCGGATTCTATTCATCAACGCGCCAGCGATGCTTTTCTTGCAAGCTTGAAAACCTTTGTCGCAGATGGTGGAAAGCTCCTGCTCGTGTACGACGCGGGCACATTGCTGCCCAACGGCGGCTACTCACCAAAACAGTCACGGCTAACTGACCTTGCCGGCGTGTCCTACAGCCTCTATGACACCCTGGGTGATAAGACGATGCAGTGGAGCGTGATCAGCGGGCTTGATAGCACTTTTGATGAACTCGAAGTCCCGCCTGGCAAGTATTATCCCTTTCGTCCTGGCGTAATGACATCGGGTGCAGCGCCATCCGATGCTCCTGCATTTCGTGAAACTGAGCTTCGTCGTTACAAGTACGGAGATCTTGAGTATCCGAGTTTTGTAACCTCGGGCACTTACGATGGCAAGGTTTTATTACATTCCAGCGCCGGCACAGTAGCGGGAGAACACCCGTATCAAAAAGGATCGGTCCTATTCGTCAATTTGCCGCTCTCGTACTTAAAGGGCAAAACCGATGGGTTGATGTTGCACGGATTTCTTAAATACTTCGCACTGCGCACGATGGCCCTGCCTCGGATGCTCACAGTACCGGACGGCATTGGCGGACTGGTTCTGAATTGGCATGTGGATTCGAATGCATCCATTAAGCCTATGCAGGAGATAGATTCGTGGGGACTGCTGAAGCAGGGACCTTACTCCATCCATATAACAGCGGGTCCGGATTCGACGGAACCAGGCGACCACCGCGGCTTCGACCTGGAAGGTAATTTGATCGGCCAAACATTCGTACAGAAGTATCTCGCACTGGGGTACACGATTGGCAGCCATGGCGGTTGGATTCACGACTATTTTGCTAGCCATGTTGATAAAGATGATCCCAAAAGCCTCGAGAAATACTTGGCGTTGAACAAAGCTGCACTGGAGAGAGTAACTGGCACAACGGTAGCAGAATACTCTGCTCCGGATGGCAATCAGCCTATGTGGGTCACGCAGTGGTTGGATGCGCATGGCTTCGTCGCTTACTACTTTACCGGCGATTCAGGAATGGGACCGACACAGGGTTACAGGTATGGAATTCGTGAAGGTCACAATATTTGGGCATTTCCCATTCTTCATTTGGATCGAGCCGCAGCCTTCGAAGAGTTCGGCGAGGACGGATACTCGACTGACGAAGTTGAGGGATGGCTGGCGGCTATCACGAATTTTGCCACAGAGCACCACGTGGTGCGGTTGGTTTACTTCCACCCATCCGGAATTTTGGATTATCACGATGTCATCGAACGCTGGCTTGTGATGACAGGAGCAGCACGCGACAACCACACCTTTCGCTGGTACACGATGACGCAAATAGCAAACTTTCTCAACGATCGCAAAAACGTGCAATGGAGAACCGCCGAAAGCGATGGTGTGCTGAAGATCACGGCCTCGCATCCGCGAAATTTGGCGCATTTTGCATGGCAAATTTCCGCAGTCCAGTACACACAGCCGCAAATTACACGTGGAAATGGCGTAGTTCAGATGGACGGCAGTAGCTGGATAGTAGTCGCACAAGCAGGCAACGAGCTGGAATTCGAAAGCCGAGTACGTCACCAATGACAACTAAAATGCAAAGCCTAACACTTCTCATGAAACTAGCGGCGGTTGTCCTCGTCGCAACGCGAGCGACCGGTCAGGTTACGTCTTCTCCTCGGCCGGAGCAAAGTTCAGCGCTTGTCGCCTCAACCGTGACGGTCGCGCCTGAAAAGCACATCTTGACCGATTACGTGGAAATCGGCAGCAGTGCTTTTCAGCTGACAAACGGCTTTGGCCCCTGGAACGGTGGTTATGTCCGCGGCTCAGTGGCTGCGGGAAACGACATTCTGAATGGCGAAGTTTCCGGGCAGCACGAGTTTGGGGATTCAGGCGCTTACTTCGCGATTGGCGACACTCATAACTTCGGCGCTAGCTCCTATGCTTCTCTTACACTCGGCTCCAGCGAGGGAGGCTTCTTTTTGCCGCGTCTTCGCGGAGATGCATTCTTCAGCCATAAATGGATGGCTCGAAAGCAACTCATTACGACAGCAGGGTTTGGTTACTATGAGGCAAAAGACCCGCACCGGGACCATAGCTTCTTCGTGGGAACTACCTATTACTTCGGCAAACCGTGGATCCTGGAGGATGGAGTTCGTTTCAATGTTAGCAATCCCGGCAAGGTGTTTTCTCCTTCAGGGTTTCTGGCGCTCACACAAGGAAGAAATAAACAGCATTACGTCGTCCTCCGCTTGGGTTATGGAGAAGAAGCGTATCAGCTGATTGGGCCTGCGAGCGAGTTGAGCGACTTTCGCAGCGAGACGGCGACAGTCACATGGCGCCAGTGGATAGGCCAGAACTGGGGAATTAACTGGGTTGCGGATTATTACGGCAACCCTTACTACAAAAGGGCGGGCACGACCTTTGGGTTCTTCAAGGAGTTTTGAGTGAGCAGCGTTGCGAAGAAACCAAACCTCAGCATTCCCGATCTTATCCGCTTCCGTGGGCATCGGGGCGGCATCATTCCCATGCACCGCGCTCTTGCCCGCTTGGAGTACGGCCTCGCCGAGATGTCCGGCTCTATCGCTCTCACAGTCATAATCCTGTTCACATGGCTAAAATTTATTCCGTACATATGTGTGTTCTGGCAACGAATATTTCTTCTGGGATTGCATTATCTGCCGCTATCGGCGGTATTGACCACGAGTCCCCGTCACCTCGGACGTCTGCTCCGTTTTGACCTACCGTATTTTCAGATCGACGGAGTCCTGCCCGACCCTGTTTTGTGGGAAGTGACTTGCGCGGTTACGTTGGCCATTTTTGCAATGACATTTCTTCTTCCACCAAAACTAATTCCTTTGATCTATGCATTGCGCGGAGGGCTGTTCGTACAGTTAAGCGCCCTGGCATATTTCGCCTTTCGCGCCGCACAATTTCCCTACAGTCCCAACGACTATTTACAAGCCTTGATAATGACGGGACTTGCTTTAGTCTCGACGATTCCCATACTGTTCTGCCTCACTTACTATGTTTTCCATTTTTCTTTTTTTAAGAAAGCCTTCCTCACTGTTTTGACAATGGGTTACCTGTGCCTGTTCTTGCCGGTTCAAGTGTTGCTGCAAGCGCTTATAATTCAAAAAAGCGTGCTGTTCATGCCTGTTCTCTATCTCATCTGTGGCATGCCGCTCGATGTCCTCATCGTAGTCGCTTTGTACTCCTGGGGCATGACCTGGAAATTCACCGAATCTGCACCGCACTGAACACCTCAGACCATTTAAAAGCCTGCGGCATCATCACTGGAATCAATACTGGAACCAACGAAACTGCTGGCCAAGGGGACTTCTCTAGGCACCCGCCCTGGTCTCGAGTTGCTGGCCTCGGGGATATGCGATCAGTCACGACTCTGACAGTTGTGGAAAACCTGGTGGTAATGCGATAAAGTACACGCCAGAAGATTGCCAGCTGGCTATAGAGGTCGGGCAATAGCCGCTGGAGTTCCAGCTCCGCTCCGATTCTTTGACGCATGTGACGGGACCTACGATCCTGCTGCATCAACGGCAAAATTAGTTTCGCGGTTCGGTTCAATGAAATCATTTCCTCTGGGTCGCTTACCATCGAGAGGGGCTCAATGAAGCGTTATGGTTCGGTCATTGGAGTGAGGCCCGAAGCACTCCAGGAATACAAGAAGTACCACTCTGAAGTTTGGCCGGAAGTCCTGGAGATGATTAGAAAGTGCAACATTCGTAATTATTCCATTTTCCTCAAAGACGACTTTCTGTTCGGATACTTGGAATACCACGGGACTGACTTCCAGGCGGACATGGCGAAAATGGCGGCTGATCCCAAGACGCAGGAGTGGTGGAAAATCATGGGGCCGATGCAACGTCCGCTCGAATCTCGCGCTAAAGGCGAATGGTGGGCGAGCATGGAAGAAGTGTTTCACCTCGATTAAGTCATTGTGTTGCAGCGTATCTAACTCGCATGTAGCGATGGAGATCCAATGAAAGGATTTTTCGCTTCGGTCATACTCCTTGGTTTAGCAAGCGCGCCATTATTCGCCCAGACCTACCAGCCAAACTGGGACTCGGTCGACAAGCGGCCGACGCCGGCCTGGTTCAGTGACGCGAAGTTTGGAATTTTCATTCACTGGGGCACCTATTCCGTTCCGGCTTATGCTCCTGTCCTTCCCGGCAAACTTGCTTACGCCGAGTGGTACTGGAATGCGTTGACGAATGGCAAGAACAATCCGAAAGCCGATGAGCTGCAGAAAGGAACCTGGGCATTTCATCAGAAGGTGTATGGCGCGGACTTTCCGTATCAGGATTTTGCGCCGCAGTTTAAGGCAGAGTTATTCGATCCGGACCATTGGGCAGATGTGTTCGCGCGATCCGGCGCAAAGTATGTCGCGCTGACCTCGAAGCATCACGAGGGCTTTGCGCTGTGGCCCAGTAAAGAAGCTTCAGCAACCTGGGGACGTCCTTGGAATGCGATGGAGATCGGTCCCAAGCGGGATTTGCTCGGCGATCTCTCCCAGGCTGTTCGTCGCAAAGGGCTGCGCATGGGCGTCTACTATTCGCTTTACGAGTGGTATAACCCGCTTTGGCTTTATGACAAGCCGCGCTACGTGCGCGAGCACATGTTCCCCCAATTCAAGGACCTGGTCACTCACTACAAGCCGGCGATTATCTTCAGCGATGGTGAGTGGGAGATGACTTCGGCCGATTGGCACAGCGCTGAACTGCTGGCGTGGCTGTTCAACGAATCACCGGTTAAGGACGAAGTGGTTGTGGACGACCGTTGGGGCAGCGACACTCGCCATAAACATGGCGGTTACTGGACGACGGAATACACGGCTGGCATGAGCGGCATTGATCATCCTTGGGAAGAGAGCCGTGGCATGGGCGTGAGCTATGGATACAACCGTGCGGAAGATCTCAGCATTTATCACACTGGCAGAGAACTGCTGTTCATCCTGGTGGACACGGTGAGCCGCGGCGGTAACCTTCTGCTTGATATTGGTCCCAGGGCCGACGGCACAATCCCCGTGATTATGGAAGAGCGGCTCACAGAAATGGGAGACTGGCTGAAGATCAACGGCGAGGCCATCTACGGGACGAAACCCTGGAAGAACTCGCGTCAGTGGACGGCAGGAGAAGTCCAGAAAGTCGAATACAACAAAGAGTATTCATCCGCATACGATGTGACCAAGTTGATCGATAAGCCGGCGGAAGGAAGGGCTTCGATCGAGGCTTTCTTTACGGTGAAGGGAAGCGACCTCTACGCCATCCTGCCGCGCTGGACGGGCCACAACCTTGTGATCAAAGATGTGAATGCCGCCAGGGGAGTGAGCCTTCTGGGTTCGAGCGCGCCATTGAAGTTCAGGGCGTCGAAGGCAGGATTGTCGGTTGAACTTCCGGACCTTCCCGAAGATCTGCGACCGCAGCCGGCATGGGTTTTGAAGATCAGCCAATAACGAATTCGGCAAGCGAGAACATTGCCTCGCATCCGAGAAGAAAGTAAATGCAGAAATCTATTACGAATTGGAGCCGTGCCGCAAGGTGAAGGCGCTGGTAATCAGAGGACCCGGGGAAGCCACGATCGAGTCGGTGCCGGAACCCAAACAGGTTGACGGGAATCTGCTGTTGAAGGTGCGGATGGTCGGCCTCTGTGGCACAGACTTAAATTCGTTTCGTGGTAAGAATCCGCTGGTTACTTTTCCACGAATTCCTGGGCACGAGGTGGCAGCGACAATTGTTTCGTCTCACAAGACCGATCCAGCTCTACATGCCGGCGCAAACATTGCAGTCTCCCCGTACACGAACTGCGGACAGTGCGCCTCCTGTAGGCGCGGCCGTTCCAATGCCTGCCAGTTCAACCAGACGCTCGGAGTACAAAGAGACGGTGCGCTCAGCGAGTTCATCGTCATGCCACCTGAAAATCTCTACGTTGCAGACCTCACGTTAAAGGAATTATGCCTGGTTGAACCCTTGACCGTGGGGTTTCATGCGGTTGCGCGGGCACGAATAACAGCCGATGACGTGGTTGCGGTTTTCGGTTGCGGCGGAGTTGGACTTGGTGCCATTGCCGGGGCCAGCGCTCGTGGAGCGGTGACGATCTGCGTTGATGTGGATGATCAAAAGCTTGAACTTGCTCAAAAAGCAGGCGGCACTCACAAGATCCAAAGTGCGCGCGAGCCCCTTCATGAGAGACTGCTGGGACTGACAGACGGACGTGGGCCTGACGTGATCATTGAGGCTGTAGGCACTCCACAAACCTTTCGTGCTGCGGTGGAAGAGGTAGCATTTACCGGACGTGTTGTGTACATCGGCTACGCCAAAGACACTGTGAGTTACGAAACGCGATACTTCGTACAGAAGGAGTTGGACATTCTGGGATCCCGAAACGCTCAGCCAGAGGACTTTCGCGCTGTGATCAAGCTTCTGGAAGATGGAAAATTTCCCGTTGCGGAGGCAATAAGCTCAATTGTATCGATTGAGGACGTGCCGAGAGCGTTGCAGTCGTGGAGCAAAAATCCGGCCAAGGTCAAAAAGATCATGGTTCGCTTGGACTGAGTCATAAACTGATAATTCTGAGGGGGAGTTCAGCGTGCAGGTTTCGAGTGCCAGCAGTCAGCTTCCCGTGAAACGCGGGACGGAAGTTGCGCCGCTCTTCCCATCCGGGCACCTTCTGCCGTTTGTTCTGGTTACGGTGCTGTTCTTTCTGTGGGGGATACCCAACAACCTCAACGATGTTCTTATCCGGCAATTCATGAAGTCGTTCGCGATTTCGCGCTTTGAAGCCGGACTGATCCAGTTTACCTTCTACCTGGGATATTTCCTATTGGCCATGCCGGCTGCCATTCTCATGCGCCGATCAGGCTACAAGGCCGGATTCGTGATCGGATTGCTTCTGTTTGGCATAGGAACGTTTCTCTTCTGGCCGGCTGCAATTGTCGGTAAGTACTGGTTTTTCCTCTTCGCGTTGTTCGTGATCGCCAGCGGATTGTCATTCCTTGAAACCGCTTCGAATCCGTTCATCGCGCAAATGGGAGATCCCGACAGTTCTGAGCGCAGGCTGAATTTTTCGCAAGCATTCAATCCTCTAGGTTCCATTACAGGTGTGCTCATCGGCACGGTGTTTATTTTCTCTGGCGTGGAGCTGAACCCAGAACAAGTCGACGCAATGAAGGCACAAAATCTCTATGAGGCGTACCTGCGTTCAGAAACGCTGCGAGTGGTTACGCCGTATCTCGTTTTGGGCGCCGTCGCGATCTTCTGGGCACTGCTGATTTGGAGAACAAAATTTCCCAAC
>QHZX01000351.1 GCA_003224835.1 Acidobacteriota bacterium
TGTCGCTGATGTTTCCGACCATCTTCGCCCTGGGACTCAAAGGCCTGGGGCCCAACACCAAAATTGGCGGATCACTGCTTGTAATGGCGATCGTTGGAGGAGCGCTCATGCCTCTTCTGATGGGACGGATCGCGGATATTCGTCACAGCATTGCACCGGCATATCTGGTTCCGCTGATCGCCTACGTCGTGGTCGCGATCTATGCGTTTGCAGGCGCGAGGCCCAGGCCAGTGACGGCGTAAGCGGAAGTAAACGATCATTCCAGGTGTTTATTACGGAGTTTAAGGAGACGCAATTGTTTTCAAATTCTGCGGTTCGATCAATAGCAATTCGTAAAGCCGCGTTCATCCTGTTGCTTGGCATACGTGCCGCAGTAGCGCAGACGACTTCCGATCCCTTTGCGCCGACCGCATCGCAAGATCCCGCGGCCATCGATCGCATTTGGCAACAAGGGGTGTCGAAGTATGACGCGGAACGAGGAAAATTATTGCAAGACGTAGACAAGGTGAACGCCGCCGGTCCGTTCCGCCCCGACTGGGAATCACTCCAGAGTTACAAAGTGCCAGACTGGTACAAGGACGCTAAGTTCGGAGTTTTTATTCACTGGGGCGTTTATGCGGTGCCGGCATTCGGCAGTGAGTGGTATCCGCGCCAGATGTACATCGAGGGTTCCGAAGAATACAAGCACCACATTGCGACTTACGGCACTCAGGAAAAGTTTGGCTACAAAGATTTTATTCCGATGTTTAAGGCTGAGAAGTTCGAGCCAGCCGCCTGGGCAAAACTCTTTAGGGAATCCGGCGCCAAATACGTCGTTCCAGTGTTCGAGCACCACGATGGTTTTCAAATGTATGACAGCGCCCTCTCCGATTGGACCGCCGCCAACATGGGACCTCATCGTGACCTCGTCGGTGACCTAGCGAAAGCTGTTCGCGCTGAAGGTTTGCATTTGGGCGCATCATCCCATCGCGTAGAACACAACTTTTTCCTCGGAGTAGGCCGCACATTACGTTCCGATGTGAACGATCCAAAGAATGCTTCGCTTTATGGTCCGGCGCACAAATGGCTTGAGAACAAGTCCCGCACACCGCTAAGCAATGACTTCACATATGTGTCACCCGAATGGACCCGTGACTGGCTGGCTCGTTCGGCGGAAATTATCGAGAAGTATCATCCAGACGTCGTTTTCTTCGATTGGTGGATCGGCCAAGCTTCAGTTCGTCCTGACCTCGCCCGCTTTGCAGCCTTCTACTACAACTACTCACTCAAGAACGGCGGTCCAGTCGGTGTTATTACCTACAAGGACTACGCGATGAAACAAGACGCGGCGGTTCTCGACATTGAGCGCGGTCAACTCGCAGGCATTCGCCCTCAATACTGGCAGACAGACACTTCGGTGGGCAACAAATCCTGGGGATATATCGAGAACGACACGTTTAAGACGCCCGAGTTTATCGTTCACCAGCTTATTGATGTGGTCAGTAAGAATGGCAACCTGCTGATGAACATCGGACCACGTGCGGATGGCACCATTCCCGATCAGGTGCAACAGGTGCTCCGGGATGTAGGCTCCTGGCTCAAGGTGAATGGGGATGCAATCTATGGCACGCGACCGTGGAAAGTCTATGGAGAAGGTCCAACTCAGGTTGTCGAGGGC
>QHZX01000352.1 GCA_003224835.1 Acidobacteriota bacterium
GAAAGCTGACCACGGCCGAAGGCGCGAGCATTTGCCTGGTCAAAGAAGGGTTTTTGCGGTGCGTGGCGTTTTCAGGGACGGCGGTCAAGGTGCCGGGCGGCGCGGTTGCCTCGAACTCGCTGGTGGCGACCGAACGCCTGCGTAACGGCCGGGCATTCCAGTCGACGAATTCGAGAAGCGATATCCGGCTGGAACCGGCGATGTGCCTGGAATTGCAGATTGGGTCGCTGCTGGCGGTGCCGATTGAGCGAAATCAGGAAATTGCGGGACTGATTGAGCTTCGCTGGAAGGAGGCAAACGCCTTCGAGGATTGGGATGAGCGCATCTGCGAGCTGGGTGTGGGGCTGATCCGAGAGTTGCTGGACCGGGAATTCGGTCCGGCGCGCGCGAAGGTTGCTGCCACGGGCGAGACCGCGGCTGCGGGCAACTCAAGTGAAAAGTTGAAGCCGTATCCGATGAACCTCGAAAAGCTGCGTGAAGAATCGGAGATTGCGGCGCCTGGTTCGGTGATTTCTTTTCCGGCTTCGGTTCCCGAGGCTTCGCCAGAAGATGCCGCTAACAAGTGCCGCGTTTGTGGTCATGCGGTGAAGGAAAAAGATGATTTTTGCGGGAGCTGCGGCATGCTGGCGCATTCAACCGACGATGGCATGCAGAGCAAGTGGGCTTCGATGTGGTACATGCAGCGGGCGCAGGAAGCAGTTGGGAGTGAGCAAACGAAGCGGGATCGCATGTGGCCGCTGGAGGAAATCAAAACCGACAATGCAGAAGCCGGTTCGCTACAAGCTGGATATTTGGCCGTCAATGATGAAACGCGAAAGGCCGAGACAGAAGCGAGTCCGGCGACTGCTGATCAGGCTCAGGATATGGCAGCCGGCGCAAAGCGCGGGCCGCGGGGCGTGCTCTCGGTTTTGAAGTTGCACCTCAAAGGACGAGGCATCGCGCGAAAATTATCGGCAGTCGTGTTCCTAGCCCTGCTGAAGAAGTTCTCCTGATTCTTTAAAATCGAATCCCCCAGCAGTCTCCACATAAAGGAGAGTTGCGATGGCGTTTCCCATAAAAATTTGCAGTATCTGCTCAGAGGAGTTTGAACTCAAGCCTGGCAAACCGGGCTTTGCAAACCGTTGTCCGGCGTGCAGCGAGCAGGAACCCACAACCAACTCTGCGAATCCCACAAAAAGCGGCGGCAACAAAGAGCTGGACCAGGAACGCAGGAAAGCAATGCGTGACCTTCTGTACCGCAAAGACAGCTAGCGTTTGTTTGTGAGTGCCTAAGAACTTTTCAGGAGTGGAAGAGCGCCAACAACAGCGTGGACACCAGGACCATAAATATCGCGGCACCCACAATTAACAGCAGGGTTTCGCTGAACATATCGGGCTTCATCAACTCGTCTCTTCGCATTGCTGCCCCCGAGCCTCTAGCCATGATTGCTTACCGGCAATGACATCATCTCGCGTGAGGGCTCAAATGGGGATCAGGTAGATTCCCGACTTTCTGGGTTGCAACTCCTGGCGAATGTCTGGCGAAAATAGCTCAAGACAGGGTAGAGGGTGCGAGCGGGAGAGAGTTATTTCAGTTCAAAAGGAAAACCCGGAACATCGAAATTTTGATGTCCGGGGTTCCAGAGAGAAGGTATTAAATTTAAGTTGATGATTCAGTTAGCCGGTGCCAGGAACATGCCCTCGAACCGCCGCGCCTCATACCACAGAGCCAGCTCTACACGGTTCCAGAGGCCCAACTTGTCGTAGATGGTCCGGAGATAATTCTTGACGACGTGCTCCGTTGTTCCAATTTCGCTAGCGACCTCTTTGTTCTTGAGTCCCTGGGCTACGAGGGCGATGACTCGCTGCTCCCGTTCGTTGGGGTAGGTTCTGCCGTTTTCTCCGTTGACCATAGTTGCCTCCTGTATAGAAGTGTTGCTAGTTTTACTCGTTTGACTCCGCCACTAATTCCAAAACGCGAGAACAGACGATTGAAGTGCGCTTTTACGGTGCGCCGCGCCATGTTCAGTTGCTTGGAAATTTCATCATTGTCACAGCCTTGTAGGAGCAGTTCCACGACCTGCTGCTCCCTGGGCCGCAGCTCTTTTTCCTTCATCAAGTCACCTCTTGCTTTAATGACCTCACCATTGGTGCCTATCGGAAGAAGCCAGCCTTGCGGGGCTGTAACCTTCTTTGCACATGGCGTGCCAGCAACCCTGTCGTTTTTGGAAAAATAAGCGCCCCAATACCTCAAAGTGCGGTTTTTTTTCCACACAGGATTCGTTGTCAGAAAGGTAAGTAGATGCTCTTAGCTGTGAGCCTCGAAGCATCTACTTACCTTCGCAAGCACAACAAAAGAAAATGACTAGTACATGGGTTGGGCGATGCGAAGTCCGACTTCCTTCGCGCTTACTGAGCAAGTGGCAGGATCGGAGGAGCGGTAACGTGTGACCTAAGAAACCCGTGACTCTGGAAGGCTGTGGATTCTTAGCAACCTTAGGGAGAATACCTTAGGACAATTTTTACCGGGGTATTGCATCCTTATGGAACTAATTACACTTCCGTGCCATGGTCAACTTAGACCGTGTATGCCCACCCCAATATCGGGTTGATAAGAAGCTGTAGCTCACGTAAGGTGCGGTAGCGCACAAAACTTGGGCAATGGCTCGATTGTGGGATGCTACGATTCATCTTCATCTACCAAGTTCCCAATGCCAGAATTCTGCGATGTCGCAGTCCCCGTGCCCTTGCACATGGTACTTACCTATCGCGTGCCCGAGGGTGCTGCGCCAGCCTCTGGTAGCCGCGTAATTGTGTCGTTTCGCCAGCAGCGGCTAGCGGGGGTCATCACTGAGCTGCACGACCGCGCGCCGACGGTCACCACAAAAACTATTCTTGAAGTCCTGGATGAGACGCCGGCGCTTTCCGAAGAATTGTTGCGGCTGGGGAAATGGATCAGCGAATACTACCTGGCCCCTGTTGGCGAAGTCTTCCGCTCCATGCTGCCGCTGAATGCGGAGTTTCGCCGCGCAATTGTCTATCGGATTACCGAAGAAGGACACATGGCGCTGCATCTCGCGGGCAGCGGAGGTTCTTCGGCGCGATCAAAAAGAAATCCTGACGATCAAGATGCCGAGTACCGGGCGCTGAATTATCTGGCGATGCGCGATGAGACTCGTGAAGAATCGCTGCGTTCTGTAACAAGGATTTCTCCGGCGCTGCTCGCAAGCATGGTTCGGAAGAAATGGATCGAACGCGAAGATGTGTCGCATGTAACCGACGCCACTCGCACCCGCCAAATCGCCATATTGAAAGATGAGTCATGGAGCGACGGGCGTGATCGCCCGTCCATCGGCAACCTCAAGCTCAATACCAATCAGCGAGGTATCCTCGACGCGCTCACGGCCGCCTCCGGGAGACTTGAAGTTGAAAAACTGCGAGAGCTCGATGTCCCTCGAAGCACGCTTAGCACGCTGGTGAAACGCGGGTTAGTCGAAATAATCGCCGAAGCTATCGAGCTGCCGAAATCCACCGTAAACCCACGAGTTCTTCCGTCGGGCATGGAGTTCAATTCCGCACAGCAGGCGGCACTCGGTCAAATCTGCACTTTGGTTAATGCGCGGAAGTTTGCGGGGATTTTGTTGCATGGTGTCACCGGATCTGGAAAAACCGCTGTATATCTCGCCGCTATGAAGTCGGTGCTCGATTCGGGGCGATCGGCGATCCTGCTGGTACCTGAAATCGGGCTCACGCCCGCGGTCGCCGCCGATGTTCACGAAGTCTTCGGAGACGAGGTCGCGATTTTGCACTCCGGGCTTTCTAACAAAGAGCGCGCCGAGCACTGGCACCGCATCCGGCGCGGCGAAGCACGCGCGATCGTCGGGACCCGCTCGGCAGTGTTTGCTCCGGTGTCAAATCTCGCATTGATCATCGTCGACGAAGAGCAGGATTCATCTTATAAACAGGAAGAGACGCCGCGTTATCATGCGCGCGATGTCGCAGTGATGCGCGCAAAATTTTCGGACGCGGTGGTCGTGCTGGGCTCGGCCACGCCATCGCTGGAATCGTATTTCAATGCCAAGAAGAATCGCTATGCACTGGTCGAAATGCCGGACCGGGTAGAAAAGCGTCCGCTGCCGGAAGTCGAACTCATCGATATGCGGCAGGAATTTCAGGAAACCGGCACCGAGCAGGTGATCTCGCGGAAGCTGATCGGGGAGATTCGCCTTCGTTTGGAGCGCAAAGAACAAGCTATGGTGTTGCTGAACCGGCGCGGGTATTCGCCTGTAGTCTTGTGCCGGACCTGCGGCAAAAAACTTGAGTGCAGCAATTGCGCGATCGCACTTACACACCACAAATCCAGCCGTCGGATGGAATGCCACTACTGCGGGTCAATGGCACCAGTGCCGAAGCACTGTGCCTCGTGTGGCAGCGAGTACGTGTATTTTCTTGGCACAGGATCGGAAAAGCTAGAAGAACTGCTGCACGGATTTTTTCCGCAGGCGCGAATTGCGCGGCTCGATCGTGACACCGTCCGTGGCCATGCCGATTTCGAGCGCGTTCTGAACGCGCTGAACGCAGGCGAACTGGATTTGCTTGTCGGCACGCAGATGATCGCCAAAGGCCATGATATTCACGGCGTGACCTTGGTGGGGGTGGTCGGCGCCGATATGGCGCTCGGTCTACCGGATTTCCGCGCCGCCGAGCGTACTTTTCAATTGCTCACGCAGGTTGCCGGGCGAGCCGGCCGGGGTGAAATTCCAGGAAAAGTGGTACTGCAAACTTATTTTCCCGAGCACTACGCGGTGCAATACGCCGCACAGCACGATTTCACTGGCTTTTACGAAAAAGAGCTACGCTTCCGCAGCTGGATGCACTATCCGCCATACAGCTCTCTCGCCAATGTGATGGTGCGCAGCGCCAAGCTCGACGACACCTTACGCTGGTCGGGAATGCTCGGCCGCTGGTTCGAGAAAACTCGGCACGAAGGCGTGCGCGTGCTAGGTCCCGCTGCCGCGCCCATCGAACGGTTGAAGCGCGATTACCGTTATCACTTTATTCTAAAGTCCCCAAGCCGCCAGAAATTGAACACGGTATTGCGAGCAATGCTGACGCAAGCTGAAAAAGAAAAAATCCCGCGAACGAATGTAATTGTGGATGTCGACGCCCTGTGGTTGATGTAGATAAATCCCACTACCGTGCGGGCCAGTGCCAGGCAGGAGTGTTCATCCGGTTCATGCCTGTGATGAATGTTTCTCCAAGCTGCTTTTCGAGAACAATTGAATGGTATCCCTGCTGTTCCGAAAGAGCGGCGATGAGTTTGGCAGCATGCGTTACCACTATGATCTGAGAACGTTCCGACGCGCGCGTAATCAGACGCGTCAAAGGAGCAAGTAAATCCGGATGCAAGCTGGTTTCAGGCTCATTGAGCACCATGAGTGAAGGCGGCCGGGGCGTTAGGAGTGCGGCAATCCAAAGCAGATAACGTAGCGTCCCATCCGAGAGCTCCGCAACGTCCAGCGGGCGCAGCATGCCATGCTGTTCCATAGCCAATGAAATCGACCTGAAGTAGAAACAACCGCCACCCTGCTGCCAGGGAAAGCGTCCGAAACGGCCGCGTCTAGCGCTTGGTTGTCACCGATCTCATTAATTGTCTGAATGGCGGCGGCGAGATCAGATCCATCGTTTGCCAAAATCAGAGTTCGGGTGCCGATCTGGGGCAGGCGCGCCGGCGATTCTGCATCGGTACGGAAGTGATCGTAGAACCGCCAAGCGCGAATGGACTCGCGCAAAACCAACATCTCAGGCGCATTTCGCGGATCAGCAATGTCGGTCATCATGCTATCGAAAGGGGCGAGAGAGTCAGCGACTATACTGCGTTCGTTATGTTCCCTTCGAACGCACACAATTCCGCCATGGCGTTCCACCAATATTGTTGACGAACGAAGGGTTGATCCATGCCAGATGGCCTCCTGTTTGATCTCAGGATCCAGGCTGAACATAGATGTGGTATCCGGTTTCGGCAGTCCCATGTCGATCAGATACCCGAACTCCTCGCCCGCAAACCCAAGTCGCAGGTTGACGGGGTGCTTTCTTCTGGTCCCTTGGACGATGTGACCTTGAGCAGTATCGGCAAGCAGCCGGAGAGCGCGATAGAGGCTGGATTTTCCGCTTCCGTTTGGCCCCGTAATTACATTTAAACGTTGCAGCGGAACAGTCAGGTTTCGCAAGGAGCGGTAATTGGAGATCGCGAGGACGCTTAGCATAAGAACTGCAGATTGCGCAGCTATGCCGGGAATCGTAGCAGATGTTCTGGGAGAAGCTAGAATGCGACCCGTCCTTGCGGACGGGCCGCACCCGGTTGCGAATGGCGCCTCCCCCAGGTGCCCTCGCACAACCTTAAACCCAACACTTGGGGCACATTTAGTCGGGATCTTTGTCCATTCTGATCAGGTCGCATTGCACGGCGCTGCCGGCATTCTGCAGCATTCCGCGAAGCTCCTTGCCCTCGTTCAGAACAAGAAAGTTGATGTCCAGTTCCGATGGAGTTCCCCTGTTGTAGGTAATCTGTCCGGTGCAGTCTGGGTTCACGGTGGACTGTCCTTCATCGAGGGCGGGCACAACGAAGCCGCCAAAACTTTGCGTGCCCTGGCAGGTGAAGAATCCATTGGCATCGCCGGTACAGGTCCCGAGCAGCGAGAAAGGCGCCAAAGGCTGCCCGGCGCTGGTGGACACGAAGCCTTGGCAGGTAGTCCCATAACGGGCGTGGGTAGTTCGGACGCTGCATTTGTCCTGGCCAAAGGCAGAACTCATCAGCAGCGCGCATACGAAAATCAAGAGCCAGCCGCTTCTTTTCATATTGATCTCCTTAATAGGTTTTTCCTGGAAATGCGGCGCTCGCAGTTAATTTTTTCGGCCGCTCCCGTTGTTCCAGAGTTTTATGCGCCTTTACAGAGGAAGCGTCAATTTTGGCCGGCTGAGATTTCGCTGAGTTTCATGTGAGAGCGGTAAACCCGGTCAATACAACAATTAGCGGATCTTCCGATATAATCCGGGGCACCCGTGCAGGGGTTTTCCGGGAGTTTTGTGGCCACTTACCCTTCGTCTTCCTTGGTGCGCTTCGACGACTTCGAGCTTGACTTGCGCACCGGCGAATTACGCCGCGACGGCGTTTCTTTGAATCTCCCGGCGCAGCCAGCCAAAATATTGGTGTTGCTGGTGGGCCGGGCCGGCGAGGTCGTCACTCGAAGCGAGCTGGCGGAACAAGTCTGGGGCGGCGACACTTTCGTAAATTTTGATCAAGGCCTGAACTTCGCGGTCCGGCAAATCCGCGCGGCTTTGGGAGACGACTCCGACACACCTCGCTTTATCGAGACCCTGCCCAAGCGCGGCTACCGTTTCATCGCCTCGGTAAGCAAAAGCGAGACATCTGCTGTGCTGGCGCCAGTTGCCGCGCAGGCTTCTCGGCAGCATCACAAAGCCGCTTGGCGAATTCCAGTCGCTCTGATAGCGCTGGTAGCTATTGTCTTGAGCCTCCTACTTGTCTGGAGCCAACTCCGTGCGCAACGGCTGGGCGGAACCCATCGAATTGAATCCCTCGCCGTGCTTCCGCTACACAATCTTTCGCGTGATCCGGAGCAGGAGTACTTCAGCGACGGCATGACCGACGAATTAATCACCGAGCTTGCCAAGGTCAGCACACTGAGGGTCATCTCTCATACATCGGTCGAGCGATATAAACAGACGAAAAGAACGTTGCGGGACATCGCCCAGGAACTCGGCGTTGATGCGGTCGTCGAAGGCACGATTATGCGTTCCGGGGACCGGGTTCGAATCACCGCGCAATTGATCGATGCCCGGTCGGATAAACATCTTTGGGCCGAGAGTTATGAACGGGAGCTAGGCCATTCGGAAGGCCGCAGCTACGAGGGCAATGTGGTAGATCTAATTCGCCTTCAAAGTGAAGTCGCTCGTTCAATAACTGATGAAATCGCAGAGAGCCTGAAGCCCAACGCAAACGCGCAGTTGAACCCTGATCGGGCTGTAACTCCCGAAGCCTATGATTTGTACCTGAGAGGGTTGTACTTTTCTGGCAGACTCAGTCCCGATAATTTGCAGAAAGCATTCGGCTACTTCAATCAGGCGATTGAAAAAGATCGAAGCTTTGCCCCAGCTTATGCGGGTTTGGCGGAGTCATACGGCTGGGCGGCTGGCTTATATTTTCTTCCCACACAAGTAGGGCTCCAGAAATCGGAAGTTGCCGCAACTAAAGCTCTGGAGATTGATCCAAATTCGGGGATGGCGCATCACGCCATGGCCTGGGTCAAATACGCTCGCTACTGGGACTTCCCCGGGGCGGAACGCGAATTCCAGCGCGCCATCGAACTCAACCGCAACAACGTTACCGCGCACGTCTGGTATGGAATGTATTTAGCTCAGAGGCAGCGCACTGCCGAGTCGTGGTCAGAAATGCAACGCGCCAAACAATTGGATCCATTTTCTTCAATCGTTAATTCTCTTGCCATGACCCCGCTTCTCACATCTCACCAATACGACCGATTGATAGAAGAGGCCAGCCTTGGGCTTAAGACCGATCCCAATGATGGAGTGCTGAATTGGCTGTTGACGTCAGCTTATGAGCAAAAGGGAAACCTCGCCGATGCGATTGACCAGCAAGAGAAGCAGGCTGTTGCCTACGGCGAAGAGCCCCAGCGCGCAAAGAAGGAGTTTTCCGCCCTCCGACAGGAGTTTTCCGCGAAAGGAGCGCGCGCGTATTGGATGAGTCGGCAGAAATCTCTCGCCGCAACTGCCTGGACAGATCCCTTCGACATTGCGGTGGTCCAAGCGCGGTTGGGCGAAAGCGATGCCATGTTCGCGAACCTGGATAAGGCTTATCAGCAACGCTCTGCCGCACTTCTTTATTGGGAGCAAACTCAACCCGCCTTTGACCGCTTCCGCACAGACTCCCGCTTTCAGAATTTCGCTCGCCACGCAGGTCTGGTTCAGTAAAAACGCTCAATCAGTACGCACGCACTCCGGTGCGCCTGGCACTTGACCTGAGAGCCGGGAAGGCAATAAATATACAAACGTGCAATCATAAAACCGAGGCACCGATCGGAGGGGCTATGCTGTACTGTCCAGAGTGCGAGACCAGCTTTGATATTGAAGACGACGAGGTCGATGAAGGCGAGGTCATTACTTGCACTGAGTGCGGCAGCGACTTCGAAGTGACGACGCTGAATCCCGTTGAGCTTAAACCGGTGGAAGAAGAGTACGAGGAAGATGACGAGGAAGAAGAAACCGAAGACGGCGACTACTCCTAGCCCCAAATCTGCACGCATCCTCCCCTCGCGATTTTTTATCTCCCTCATATTTATCCTGACAATGTTTGGTTTGCTGATCGGTAGCCCGTTGCGTGCCCGCGATCGAGCGAAGACGGCTCCATATGCGTTGATCTCCGGGACTGTGTGGGGGCCGGACGATCGCCCTGTGTATGGCGTAGAGGTGAAGATCCGATTAGCAGCGGAGAGAAAACCGCGCTGGAAAGTTTACTCCAACCGATTAGGAGAATTTGAACAGCGGGTGCCTGCGGGAAAACGGGATTATGTGCTGTGGACGGATTTGAAAGGCTACAAAAGCCGTATCTACAAGCACTTGCAGCCTGGGCCGAAGGTTACCGTCCATACTGAAGGTGACGAGCGCGTAAATACCGGTCTGCATCTAAAATAGCAGCAACTCAGGTTGAGCCATGGAGATGGAATGACGACGACTCAGATGCTGGTGAGAGGATTTCAAATTAGCGCCATCTGCACGTTTGCCTTAGCGCTGATTGCGGAGCCGTGCGCGTTCGCCAAAGAGAAGAAAGACGCGACTCCGGGGCGTCTGCTCACAGGCAAAGTCCTGGACAAACAGGACAATGCTGTTATCAATGCCGTGGTTTATGTGACCGATACGCGCACGCGGGCGGTCAAGACCTATATCGTCGGACCAGATGGTATCTACCGCTTTCCGGCGCTAGCGACCAATGTGGATTATGAGGTATATGCGCAGTCGAATGGGAAGAGCAGTGATACAAAACGTATGAGCCAATTCGACGACCGCAAAGTTGTGGATATTGTTCTGCGGATCGACACCAGGTAAAAAATAATTCGGCCGCTGGGACGACAGCTAATTACTGCCTTAATCCCATCCACTTTTCCGAAACCACAATTGAGTTTCCCGGATTCTGCGGGTCGTAGCGGACTGACGTTGGCAATCCCAAGCGGCATGAGTGCAGATTGATGTGCTGCCGCAGATTTGTGACATCTTGCGAAGCTTCGTAAGAAACTCCGCCCACGTCGTATTGAAAAATCAAATGGGTTGCCGGAGCGTGACCGTTCTGGGCAAGCTCCTGAACATCAATGACGGTACCGTCGGTGATGCGGCCGATTTGGTTGAGCCACTCGCGCCGGTGGAGTTCGATCTCAGCCGGGCTTTTCTTGCGTCGGCCAAACATCAAGTATGCGACGAACGCAGCACTCGCGCCGCCCGCAAGCAGGGTGTAAAGACGAAAGGGGAACATAATTTTTGGATGAGAGCCCAGGAGGCCCTGCTCTTCAATTAAGAATAATCGCAGAACCGCGCTGAGAAAAGACCCTGGTTAGTTACGAAGGTTGAAGAGATTACTGGAACAAGGCGCGTGGAGATCCGAATACTGTGGCTTTTTGTTATTGGCTGAATGCCGACTGCTGAATACTAAATGCTAGCTCTTCTAGCTTCCCGCGGCGAATCCGCCGACGTGCGCGTAGGTAGTGCGCAGATATTTATGCGGATTGACCGGAGTATCGTTGATGCGCACTTCGTAGTGGAGGTGTGGTCCGGTGCTGCGGCCGGTATCGCCAACATAGCCGATAGTATCGCCGCGATGAATGCGTTCGCCGGCGAAGACCGCGACGCTCTTCATATGTCCATAGCGTGTAGTGATGCCATGGCCATGGTCGAGAACTACAGCGCGTCCATATCCGCCCATGAAATCGGCAAACGTCACGGTGGCGTCCGCGGGGGCCATGATCGGCTGCCCAATGGTCGCTCCAATATCAATGCCGGAATGGAATGCGCCTTCACCGTTAAACGGATCTATGCGTTCACCAAAAGCTGCCGTAATCGGGCCTTCCACCGGCCACAAATTCGGAGCCGAGTTAGCGCGAATCCAATCAGCCGTGGTCACGTTGCGCGTGAGCCCAAGCGTCAGGCCAGCGGTGGTCGCACCGCTCAGCGCGGTCGTTCTCAAGGTGGCTAGTCGATCTATAGACGAGTTGACCTGCTCAGTCTGAACTCTGTCAGACGAAGGAGCCATGAGCACCGGATCGGGCTTCAAACCGTAAAGCGAGGAGACTTCATTGGCGAGCGATCCCAGGGACGCGACTTGCATGTCCCGCTCTTTGGCAACCTGCTCCAGGTGTGTGTAGCGGCTCCTGAGGTCATCTTTTTCGGCGCGGAGTTCGTTGTATTTCGAAGTCTTCAACAGCATGCGCATGTATGACTGCGCCAGGCCGGTCAGCCCAAAAAGCCCGACTGCGGCGCCGGCGACAAAGACATACAGGTAATGAATAGGGATTGGAATCTTGCGCAGCTGGCCGTCCGCTCCGCGCGTCACAAAAAGAATGTAAAAGCGTTTACGCAATGTTGTCTGGTTCCTCTATGGCCAGAATAGGAGCAACTGGCATTCCGTTCCGGCCTCGAACACGCATTTGCCTTGCACCGAAGGCCTAAAATGCGCCCCTCTACGCCTGGACCAGATCACGCCCAAACTGACTATTCCGCATAACCCAAAGCGGATTCAGTACTTAGCTCGACCACAGATTTTCGGGAGACTGCTTGGAGTAACGGTAGCAAAGCACTTCCACCATGTCAACGAGACACACGCGATTTCTTCGGTTACAAACGGCAGGTAACCAGGCGTGACCATAAGGCCAGTGTCCATTCCGGAACCACGTGACGAAAGTACCTTCCAGCCGATTCTGGCTACCCGAACGGCATCTGGGCTGGGGTAAAACTTGCGAGTCGGTATGTAGATGTCACTCGAAAAGTCCAGGTTGCACATGGATTACCCGCTCCGAAGGAACCGACTTTTGGACTCCCAGAGACTTCCGAATATGATGAATTCGTCTTGCCGCTGCCAGAAAAGTCGCTCATTGCCCAAATCCGGCGTGTGGCCGCAAGGCATGTTTTTGCTCCGGCACAGAGGCGCGAAGCGCGTCACAGCAGGACGACAAAAAATGGCGATGTAGTGACTGGAATTGGCGACGATTGCGCCGTTCTGCGGCTTCCGTCCGGTCACGACTTACTTACAACGACAGACTTCAGCCTGGAAGGTGTGCACTTTCGCCGGGCCTGGCACCCGCCTGATTCGGTCGGACATCGGTGTCTGGCACGCGGTCTCAGCGACATTGCCGCGATGGGAGGGGAGCCGATTGCTGCTTTCCTGTCACTAGCTCTTCCCCCAAAGCTGCCACAATCGTGGGTCAACGGTTTTATGAAGGGCTTGCTAAGACTGGCCGGTGAATTCGTGGTGCCGCTTGCTGGCGGTGATACTGCGCAATCGCCATCTGGCGTTCTGGCGGATATCGTCGTTCTGGGCTCTGTGCCAAAAGGTAAAGCAGTGTCGCGCTCCGGCGCGCGACCGGGAGATCGAATTTACGTCACCGGGGATTTGGGTGGGTCTGCGGCAGCACTAGACTTGTTATCTTTGAAACGGAAGAAGCTCGCACCGAAGCAGTTCCCAAAACATTTTTTTCCCGAGCCGAAGATTCAGCAAGGACAGTTCCTTCGCTCGAAAAACATCGCTTCTTCCATGATCGACATCAGTGACGGTCTTTCCACGGACCTCAACCATATTTGTGAAGAGAGCGGAGTGGGCGCGGAGCTTTGGGCAGAGACAATACCGCGCGGGACGCTTGGAACAACGCGCAAGCCAGTCGACCTAAACTTCGCGCTTCACGGGGGCGAAGATTACGAACTCTTGTTTACGGCTCGCCCGCAACATTGTGTGCCTTCATCAATTTCAGGCACTTCCGTGACCTGCATTGGTGAGATCACCCGGCGCAAGCAGGTGTTTGTTCTCAAATCCGGCGTGCGTTCCAGGCTCAAACCGCACGGCTGGGAGCACTTTCGGTATCAGTAAAGTTCCCCATCAACAAACCAAAGATACCTGAGAACCAAACTCAGGTGCGGCTTCCAGCCAACTGCGCGCAGCAGTGCTCATCCAATTGATGCACCCAGCAAGAACACCCAAGAAAGGTGCCTTCATAGAGGGAATCATGCATCGCTTAGAAAAGTTCTTCGCTCTCTTCATCCTTTTCACAACAGTCATTTTGTTAAGCAACTGCGGCGGAGTTTCATCCGGTAAGTCCGGCAACTCGGGGACCACATCTTCCGGTGGCGGATCGGGCTCGGGCTCGGGCGGCGGCTCAGGTTCGGGCGGCGGCTCAGGTTCAGGTGGAAGTGGCAGCGGTCAGAGTGTTCCGGGTTACGGTGAAGGCATCGGCGCTTCAGGCCAAACCAGCGCGCCGATGTTTTTGTATGCCAATCCGCTTCCCGGTGGTGGGCCATATGCGGCAGATATCCAGTCGAATGGGGTACTCAAGTTAACGGCCGGCGGCTCCGCCAATAACGTCAATCCGGAGACTCTCGCCATCGATCCTTCCGGCTCCTTTATCTTCCAGACAGCGGTTGGGTTTAATGGAGGGACGCAGGGCGGGATTTTCGTCTATGCCATCAACCGCTCGAACGGCTCGTTAGGCAACGCGATCGGCTCATATTTAACCGGACAGGCGTTTTACTCGGACATCGTAGACAACAAAGGAAAATTTTTATATGCGCTCAGTACGAATGGAGTTTACGCGTTCAGCATTCAAACGGGCACCGGAGTTCTAACCCCAATTCCCGGCTCTCCCTTCGCGGCTGCTGGCGCGAGCTCGGCGGGATTTCCGCTGCCTGCAAGTCTCATGGCCGTGGACCAAACCGATCAATTCTTATATGTCTCCACGAGCGCAGGCATTTCGGGATTCACGATTGATCAGAATACCGGAGTATTGACTTCGATGGCAGGATCTCCATTCGGCGCAGATGTATCCAAGCCGTGGACGATCGTGATCACGCCAACTAACTCGTATCTTTACGAGCTTCAATCCCAAGACGACAAGAGCATATTCGCCTATAGCATCGATCAGACTTCGGGGGTGCTGAAACCGATCACTGGGTCTCCATTCAATGCGGGAACCTGCGGCACTATGGTTGCTCCTGGGACGATTGGAATTCCCGGCCCAGACAATATGACCATCGCCAGCGCAGGGAAGTTCATGTACGACAACTGCGGAATTTATTCTATTAATGAGAGCACCGGCGCTATCGCGCAAGTCTCGAATCTCGGGCCCGGCGACTGGCCTGTGATCAGCCCGACCGGAGACTTCCTTTGGGCCCTCACGGGGGATCAGGAAGCCTGCTTTAATTGCGATATAGGCATTACGACTTATCACGTGGACGCAAACACGGGCTCGTTGACGCCGGTACCGAACTCGTTCCTTTCGCTTACAAATTCTGAAGTTGGAAGCGTCGCGAGTTTGGCTATCACAAAGTAGGCCGTGACTTTGGTTACCGAACTCCCCTAGCTAAGTTCGCGATTGCGGGACTACAGTTAAGTTCATGTCGTCCCGCATCGTTTCCTTTTTGCTCTTTGCATGGTTGGGCTTTCCGTTGGCCGTTGCGCAGAACAGCGCTCCTGTCTCCGCCCCCGCCGCAGTCGATAATGCGTTCATCCATCAGCAGTTTGGCGGCTCGTGTTCTATGGAGCCGAACTTCGCGCCCATGGTTGCAGACTTGAACAACGATGGGGTTGAAGACATCGTCATCGTCGCCCGCTGCAAGAATGCGCTTATTGATCAGGGCGAAAACAATTACAAAGTAGTCGATCCCATGGACTCGTTCTATGGTTACGGCAACCCAGCGATCACGACCAGCTTTGCCCCGGACGATCCCAAGCTGCGAGGAGTTGCTCTGCTGGTGATACATGGCGCCGGGACCGATGCCTGGCGCTCGGCGGCCCCGCAGGCGAAGTTCGTAATCATTAACCTTCCCGTAAAAACCCTTACGACCAAAAGGATGAAAGTGAAGCGAAAGAAGGTCGCCAACGCCATTTATGTAGAAGAAGCGGGCGCCGACCAGATGACCTCCGCCATCTTTTGGGATGGAAAGAAGTACCGCTATGAGCCGATGGGCTCGAGCATGGAATAAGGACGTTCTCTGCAAGCTCTCTGCGCGAAGCTATAACTCCATCTTTCTTGAGCATTGTGTAGCGGCAACCTGCCTGGCTGGTATCCTACGCAGCGGTGAAGAAAAGAATTCACATTGTTCTTCTGCTCGCCATACCGTAAAGAAAGAGGCGCCGCCGCTCAATCCAGATTATTACGTCAATATCAGAAAGCTTTATCCTTATGATCTGAGGTCGGCAAAGCAGTTGACCCGGCAGCCGGTCTGGGTCAAGGTTGGCTACTTTTATCCGTTTTATCCTTACGACAACGCATCCCATCACACCGATTTGTCTCATGAAGCGGGAAAGTTGCTGCCATTGCAGAAGCTAGAAATCAAGGATGTGGTTAGCAGTGTGTCTCCGAAAACGGGCGGGCTGCAGGTGCTTGCAATTTTCAAGGACCGTGGAAAGTCTTATGCGGTGCCGATCGGAAATGACCGCGGCGGCGATTTCAAGTTCTACTCCGACGACATGTTTTTCATCGATGACCCGCACCAACTCTACAAGCACTGGCCAACTGAGATTTGGCAGGCCATCGATCAGCATCAGGTCAGGCCGGGGATGAACGAATTACAGGCCGATTTTGCGATCGGGATAGGGCTTCTCGGTTCGAGCAGCGGCTCAGCGGACAAGACGTTGAATTATCCAAACGGGGGAAAGCCGATCACGATCAACTTTCGCGACGGCAAAGCAGCGGAGATTCGTCCAGGCTCGCCGAGCTGAAGCGTGGCTTCGCTTGAGCTGTCGTCTGAGTGTTGGGGCGACGGGTCTCCCCGGGCGTTGTTTCACGATACTAAGGGGACGGCGTATTTCCCGGTACAGCGTCGGGCTTTAGCACCGGAGAGTGCTCATCCGCTTCCTTCTGATCATCGGCGCGTATCACGCCATCATCTCTGCGATTCGTGCCCTCCATCTTGGCGAAAAATGAGCGATGAGTCGTGTCCATCTGCCTCGGCACCATCACAATTTCAAACGTATCTTTGTCTTTGTGCGGCGTGAACTTCACCGTGTAATCGCCGCGTTGGGTGGAAGCCATGCGCCGGGTAAAGGAGCCGGTTTTCGCCAGATCCATCAGGGAAGTCGCGAAATGATCGTTCTTCTTTTTATAAATTTTTTGCGCCCGCAAAAAAGTGCGCAGGTATCCTAGGGCCGCGGCTTCGGAATCTGAACGCGCTGGATCATTCTTGAACTTGGGTTGATAAGTGGTTTGCGCCAGCGACTGAACTGCCATAGCAGCCAGCAGCATTGCTACAGGAAAAATGCGGGTAATTTTCATCAATTTGGAGTCTCAGCCTCACACAAGATTGGATGCAACCTATGTTACTCCCGTAATTCACAACGCGTTACGGAACCTTGCATCACCTTGGAATACATATATCCTAACGACACCCTAAGTCCGAGGACAGGCATAGCTATGAAAGCTGCAACCGCGATGAAGACCACCTCCACCAAGAGCGCAATTCGCATTGCGGTAGTGGAGAGTGATCCGCTGCGCTTCGTTGGATTCCGCGCACTGTTCGATTCCGAGCCGGACTTCGAGTTGGTTTCGGCCAGCCTGGCGGAGCTTGCCAACATGCCGGAGATCGACCTGGTCCTTTTGGGAAATCGCAACGGACAAAATCTTTTCGATGTGATGGCCAGCTTGAAAGCCTCGCGACCCGATGTGCGAATTATTGTGACCGGCGCCGGTATGGATGAAGAAACAATTCTGAAAGCCATCGCCGCCGGATCCAAAGGCTATGTGGATGAAGCTGCTTCGGCCTCCGAATTTGTGCAGGCTTTGCGCATCGTTCACCAGGGATCGGTCTGGGCCCCGCGCCGTGTGCTCTCGTTATTTATTGAGCGGGTCAGCACCTCGCCCGGCCGGATTTTCCCCGCCGGACGCGTGACTTTTACCGATCGCGAAAAAGAAGTTCTGGAGATGCTGGTCGCTGGACGTTCCAACAAAGAAATCGGATCGGCGCTTGGCATTGAAGAACGCACGGTGAAGGCGCACGTTGCGAAACTCATGCGCAAGGTCGGCGTGCAGAACCGCATCGCACTTTCCGTGCATGCCATTACTCATTCGTTGGTGACGGCGAAATAAGGTTTCGGCTCTCGGCTCTCAGTTCTCAGCGATCAGCTAACGCCTGGCAAATCTGCTTATTCCAAACCTTGAAATCCCGATTCACGGTAAGAGCCGGGCCCGGCACCCTGCGGCCCACCGTGCACTACTGCGATACGTCCCTTGGAAAAGATTTGAATTCGACCCGGCGCGAGTCCTGGCTGGTGTTTTTCTTGTCAGCGTCGCTGCGGAAGCGGTTCAGGGTTCCGCGAATCACGTAATAGCCTTCCTCGTCTGGCCGTTTGCCTGCGCCTCGTCCAAGCGTTCCATCGAAGGTGAACCAGGTCCCATGAACGTTCTTAGTGGTGAATGTCAAGTGGCCGGAGTCGAGCTTTCCTGATTCGAAGAACTGGTCGAGGAATTGATTCTTGTCACTCTCGGAATCGCCAAAACGCGAGATGAAGCCGCTTATTTTGCCGTCGTCCTCAAGCGTAACCTGCACGAACTCGCCGTCACGCAGGAAGCTGTACATGCCGGAATAATCGTCAGTAGCCGGGGATGGCGATTGCGGCGCAGCCGGGAGGACGGGCGATACGAGCAGAACGAGCACCAGCAGTAGTCGCATGAGCATCCAGAGTACACCATCGCGGCAGTCACTTCGGCGCCCTGCATTGGCGCCGCAGCGTGCGCTGTAGAACACTAACGAGGTGGCAAACATGAGACTTCCGTGCCATTTTCCCGCTTATTTCTTGACAAATTCCGTTTAGCTGCATAAAGTTCGATCAGGTTTTTCGCTGTATTTATCTCCAAGGTGCCCAAATATGAAGAATGTTTACGAGGTTCTCCGGCAGAAGGAATTGGAAATGGCCCGATTGGAAAAAGAAGTCGAGGCCTTGCGGGTAGCCGCTCCGCTTCTGTCCGACGACAAGGACATCAGTTCTGATACCGTTGCTAAGCCAACGCTCGCTCCGGCTGTCGCTTCCGCCACGCAACAGCCCATCCGCATTCCGCAACCAGCTGTCAACCAGTCGCAGCCGACCGCCCGCGCTGCCGGATGGGAAGACAGTGCAAAACGCTGGCCGTAAAGACGGTTTCACTGCAATCTAGTTTTCTGCCTTGGGCCAAGCTCAGGGCAGTTTTGTTTTGATCCAGAAATTTCGTACCAAAGTCACTTCCGAATCAAGCACGCCTGCCGCAGCATCCTTTATTCTAGTAATAGTTCTTATGGCTACCCGACAATCCAAGACCGGCAATGGCGCCGGTGCCGCGTTGATGGAAGTTCCTAATAGTGAGCGCGAGCGGGTGTTCGATCTCTACCGACAATGGGGATATCTCGAAGCCGATCTTGATCCCTTAGGGTTTTTGCAACCCACGCCTCATCCAGACTTGCCCCAAAACAGCGAATATTCCGAGGAAGCGCGCAGGTTTTATTGCAGCACGGTTGGGGTTGAATTCACGCACATTACTGACGTAGAGCGGCGCCGTTGGATTCAGGAAAGAATGGAAGGCCAAGCGCCTGCGGTTGATCAAAGTCGCGCGCTCGACCTGCTGATCCGCGCAGACTTGTTTGAGCTGGTTCTGCAGCAGCGATACCTGGGAACGAAACGGTTTTCGCTGGAAGGTGTGACTGCTCTCATCCCGCTGGTGGATGAAATTCTTGAGGGTGCTGGCCAGCATGGCGCGGTGGAACTGGTGATGGGGATGAGCCACCGGGGACGCCTCAATGTGATTGTGCACGTGGCCAAACGGGCGCCGGAAGAGGTGTTTGCCGGCTTCGAAGACGTCGATCCTCGCAGTGTTCTGGGCAGCGGCGATGTGAAATATCACATGGGCGCAACCGGCGAATATGTGACTCGCAGTGGCGCCAAGATGCACATCCACCTGGTATCGAATCCCAGCCACCTTGAAGCAGTCGATCCTGTGACCGTGGGCCGCACTCGCGCCAAGCAGGACCGGGCGGGTGAAGGCGGCGAAAAACAGTTCCTTCCTCTGCTCGTCCATGGCGACGGGGCATTTGCGGGACAAGGCGTATTCGCGGAGACGCTGAATTTGGCCGAAATTCATGGCTATAGCGTGGGCGGCACAGTGCACGTGATCGTCAACAACTTAATCGGATTCACTACCGTTCCAAGCGAGCTGCATTCGTCGCGCTTTGCGGCACAGCTGGCCCGCCGGCAGAATATTCCAATTTTTCATGTCAATGCCGAAGACGTGGATGCAGTCATTCGCGTGGGCCGCATGGCGCTCGAGTATCGCTACAAGTTCGGCAGCGATGTTGTTGTCGATCTCATTGGATACCGGCGTCATGGTCACAGCGAGGTCGATGATCCGACCATCACGCAACCGCTGCTCTATAAGTCAATCAAAGAGCATCCGCCGCTGTGGGAGATTTACGCCGAAGATGCCGGAATTGAGGATGCGCGATCGCGCGCAGATGCGATCAAAGCAGAGCTTGAAACAGCGCAAAAGCGCGCCGGTCACATTCGCAAGAAGCCGATGATGCGGGCTTTGCCCAACTACTGGGACAAATATCAAGGCCGGCGTTACAAGCCGCAATACGAAGTGGAAACCGCTGTTTCGGCCGAAGAGTTGCGAAGCTTGACCCAAGGGCTTACCAGTTATCCCGCCGATTTTCACATTCATCCTAAGGTCGGCAAACTGCTGGAACAACGCGCCGAGATGGGCAATGGAAAGCGCGCCGTGGATTACGGCATGGCGGAAGCGCTGGCTTTTGCCAGCCTGGTGAAAGGCGGCACGCCGGTGCGGCTTAGCGGACAGGACAGCCGTCGCGGAACCTTCAACCAGCGGCATTCCGTCCTCGTGGATATCGAGAACGAGCAGGAATATGTTCCCCTGCAGCACATCTCGGAAAGTCAGGCAGCATGTGCCATCTATAACTCGACGCTGTCCGAAGCTGGCGTGCTTGGCTTCGAATACGGTTATAGCCGCGACTATCCAGAGACGTTAGTTCTATGGGAAGCGCAGTTCGGCGATTTTGCCAACGTGGCGCAGGCGATCATCGATCAATTTATCGTGGCCGGAGAGTTCAAGTGGGACTTGCTTTCGGGCCTGGTGCTGCTGCTGCCGCATGGATACGAAGGCCAGGGCCCGGAGCACTCCAGCGCGCGCATCGAGCGCTTCCTGCAACTCGCGGCCAGTGACAATTTTCAGATCTGTCAGCCCTCAACTGCCGCGCAGTATTTTCATTTGCTGCGCCGACAGGCGCTCAGAACCTGGCGAAAGCCGCTGGTTGTGTTCACGCCTAAGAGCATGTTGCGGCATCCCGAGGCGTCGTCGTCGATCGAAGAATTTTCCAGCGGCAGCTTTCTCAAAGTTCGGCCGGATCTTGAGGCCACCGACGCGCGCCGAATTCTGCTTTGCACCGGCAAGATCGGCCACGAACTCCGCATCGAGCGCAAAAAGAAAAAAGACCTCGGCATTGCCATTACTTTTGTCGAGCAGATGTATCCCTTCCCCGAAGCTGAGCTTGCGGCTGAACTGCAACGCCATGCGAATGCGCGGGAAATCGTTTGGGTGCAGGAAGAGCCGGCGAATATGGGCGCGCTGAGCTATATGCTGCCTCGCTTGCGGCACCTGGCCGGAGAACGTTCGGTGCTGTCGGTAAAGCGTTCCGCTAGCCCCAGCCCGGCCACAGGATCGTCGAAAGCGCATGATGTCGAGCAGAAGGCGTTGCTCTCGCTGGCCCTGACCACCAATGGCCACTGATCCCGCACCGTTGTGGAAGCCTCGCCGGACATTTCTGATTCTGTTTGTCTCTTCACTGGTGCTGATCACTATTGCCGGCACAAGCCTCATGATTAGCGGTAATCGATACTGGCAGGGCGTCCTGCGGGATGAAATCACTCGCGACCTGACTGGAAAAGCGCGAATGTTCGCCGCCCGCGTTGATACCGACCGCCTGCACAATATCCAAGACATCACCTCCCAGGAAGGGCAATATGCGGGGGCGCGGGCCACAGTCATTGACGTTAATGGCAAGGTCCTAGCCGATTCCGAAATACCTGTTGTGACTCTGGAAGACGAGGGGAAACGCCCGGAATTTATTGCCGCATTGCGCGGCCAGACGGGAGTGAAATCCCGGAAGCGCAACGCTTTTGGCGTTCCTGTGCTTTACGTGGCGGTTCCAGTGTCGGGCGGTGCGGTGCGGCTGGCGTCTCCACTAGCTGATGTGGATATTGCAACTGCTCATGCGCATGAAGGTATGTTACTAGGACTTGCGGCGTCAGTTTGTGCTGCGTTGCTGGTTTCTGTGGTCGGTACAAAACTCATTCACTGGCAAAGGACGATATGAGAGACCCGTCCAGCGAGTGAAGGGAAGAGAGACTGTTTTTCTGCCGATCTTTACGCTACGGTGCGAAGCTTCCCAGGCATAAAGTGATACGGTGGCCATGGCCCGCTCACTGATATTTCACAATCTTTGAATTGCTTAGCTGCATTGGTGTAGCGGTTCTGGTACTTTTCGACCGACTTTGAGTCAATCAAGTGGGCGATGTCGATGAGCATCCCATCGGTATTGACTCGTTTGCAGCTGACTTCTTCCTCAAGCGGGCTAAACAAGCGGTGGACCTGCACTGAAAGAGCTCTGGCTTTGGTCTGTCGCTCGCGATCTGCCACGGCCTTTTCACGCAATTTGATCAGATACTCGCCGCCGACCGTGTCGGGAATCTGAATATCCTGAAACGGCTTCAAAGTCCCTTTTCGTACCAGAAGCTTCACGTGCATCTCTGCCTTACCCTTCAGCCGCGCAACACTTTCGCCAAATGCCCGCCGATTGTTCCGGACCGCCTGACGCAAGGAGTCATCGCTATCAAAAATCGTGCCGAAGCGGAACGGCAACACGGTTCCCTGGCGGAAACATACGCTTACCACCCTGGCATGGTCGAGAACGTGCTTTTCGTCCAAATTACAGGTGGCACGGTCGAATTCGCTGACGATGACCGAAAATTCGCCGCTGGGATAGCTTAGGATAGTTGCCCCATTCACTCCTTGAATGCCCTCTATGATGAAAGGGCGGCGAGTGCGGGTTCCGTTGGTGTGATTCTGATGCTCAGTGAGGCAGTACGCGTACCAGGACATAAGAGGTCTCTCCATGCTGGCGAGAAGCAACCGGGCCGCTTCTCTTTTTTGAGACAGCTCGTTAGTTGAACCCAGGAAGTACGGGCAGTTTGTTACAACAGACGTCGAAGGGCGCGTCCAGCTTCATCTTACGCCGGGGGAATCAAAAAATGCAACAATTTCGTTGCAGTGTGCATCAAGTCAGGTTTTTAAAATGTAATTTCTGCTCGCCCAGGCTCGTGCTTTAAAATCCCTGCCAGTGTTTACAATGTGTTTTCCTTAACTGAGTTTCACTTTATGAACCTTGCTGCAATCCAATCCGCACTTCGCGAGCGCAACCTCGACGCCTGGCTCTTCTGCGACCACCATCATCGCGATCCCATTGCGTATCGCGTGCTCGGACTTCCCGAGAAGCTGATGGTTACGCGCCGGTGGTTTTATCTGCTACCAGCCGAGGGCGAACCGCAAAAACTGGTCCATAAAATCGAAGCCGGACACCTGGACGCCTTGCCGGGGGCGAAGCGCTCCTATGCAGCCTGGCAGGAACTGTTTGACGGGTTGAAGCATTTGCTGGCGGGTCATCGCGATATAGCCATGCAGTACTCGCCGAATAACAGTATCTTCACCATTTCACTGGTTGATGGCGGCACCCTGGAGCTGATTCGCGGGCTGGGTAAGAACATTGTCAGCTCGGGTGATCTGGTCGCTCTTTTCGAGGCCACTCTCACTGAGGAGCAGATCAAAACTCACTTCGCGGCCCGCGAGGCATTGGACAAAATCACCGCCGCGGCCTTTCAGGAAATCGGCCGTCGTGTCCGCAACGGCGGCACCAACGAGTTTGAAATCCAGCAATGGATTCTGGAGGCTTTTGGCCGCGAGAAGCTGGTGAGCTCGGATACACCCGTGGTCGCGGTAAACAAGAACAGCGGCGATCCCCATTACGGCCCAAGCAGCACGAACTCAGCCCCAATCCGCGAAGGTGATTTCGTTCTGCTCGACATCTGGGCCAAGCAAGATGTGCCCGGCGCGGTCTATTACGACATTACCTGGACAGGGTTCGTTGGCAAGGCGGCATCCGACCGCCAGCAGGAGGTGTTTAACGCCGTCCGCGACGCGCGCGATGCCGGCGCGAAATTCGTCGAGGAGTCAATAGGCGCGGGCAAGACCATTGCCGGATATCAAGTCGATCAAATCGTCCGCAGCTCTATAAAGAAATCGGGGCTCGGCAGTTATTTCGTTCATCGCACCGGACATTCGATTGGCACCGAGGTGCACGCTAACGGCGCAAACATGGACGACCTCGAGATCCATGACGAGCGCCGCGTTCTGCCGAACAGCCTTTTTTCCATTGAGCCGGGAGTTTATTTCCCTGAATTCGGCGTGCGCAGCGAAATCAATATGCTGGTTCGCAGCAAGAGCGCCGAAGTAACTGGTAGAATTCAAAATGAGGTCGTACTCATCTAAATTCCTGATTATGCGAGATGGGCACCCAGGGCTACTTTCAAGCAGATATGGCAACTACCCCCGCTAGAAGAGATCCGGTTTCAACAAAAAATCCGACCGCAGCTTCCCCAGGCACCATGTCAGTGCTCGCTCCGGCTGTGGGCTGGCTAATTCCCGGAGCTGGTCATCTCATCCAGAAACGCTGGATCCGTGGCCTGCTTTTAATGGCGTCAATCGTGATCATGTTCGTGCTTGGGTTGCGGATGGAAGGGCGAATCTATCGTCCTAATGGCGGCGACGTTCTCGATATTCTCGGCTTTATCGGCGACCTGGGCGCAGGCGGAATGTACATTGTGAGTCGTGCCATGGACCTTGGCCATATCATCGTTCCGCACACCACGGCCGACTACGGAACCAAGTTCCTAATCGTGGCCGGGCTCCTGAACTTCATCAGCGTGGCTGATGCCTACCATATAGCGATCGGCAAGAAACCCTAATGTCTCATTTCAACGCTGCCCTGCTGTTTTCAATCTTCGCATCGGTGGTCTTCGGCATCACCGTGCGCGACAATCCTCGCGCCCAGATTCGTTACGGCCTCTACTGCTTCGCCATGTTCATGGGTGGACTGATTGTGGCAGGCTGGGTGATGTGGGCGCTAAGGCACTAGGCAGCTAGTAGCTGTCGGCTTTTAGCTCTTAGTTCTCAGCTTCCATGACATCGTAAGATTGCTACGTTTCGTATCAGGGCACGTCTTCAGACGTGCCGATCGAGATCCGGTGATTGAAGGGCTAGAGTCCCTGTATTTTCACTTCGGGACACCCAAGTGTTGGATGTGGTATCCGTCAAATCTTTTTTCATAAAAAGCAGGGGTGATTCGTATCAGGGCACGTCTTCAGACGTGCCGATAGAGATTCGGTAGTTCAAGGGCTTTAGCCCCTGGGGCACGTCTAAAGACGTGCCCTGATAGGACCGTGGTCTCAGGATCAAAAAGTCGAAGGCGAGAGACGAAAGCCAAAATTCGACAGCGAAGAGCCGATCTCACCCTTCCCACACAAATGCATCGAACACCCGTTTCGTTTCAAATCCCAAGTGGTGATATAGCTCGACTGCGCGTTTGTTTGCCTCAGTCACGGTGAGCGACAGGGTCGAGAATTTCCGCTGCTTCAAATTGCGAATGGTCGCGGCCATCAGCAATTTGCCTAGCCCGTGAGCACGGAACTCCGGCAGCACGCAGACTTGAGTCACGTGTCCAACATCGTGGCGCACCCGCGAGCACAGAATAATGCCGGCCAGGGAGTGCGATTCCCGATCAACCGCGACGAACGACGACTCGGGATCAAACGTGCCGCAGCCAGGAAAGCGAACAATATTATTCAAAAATCGCAACGAGCCGCTGAGCGTGCGGTACTGATCGTTGATCTCCGAATCTACGTGACTGCGGTAAGCCGCCGTAATCACTCCGGCCGAAGCCTGATAGTCGTGCTCCGTCCAGCGGCGAATCTCGAATTGCGCCGAAAGTTTGCTGTCGCTTTGCGTGCCGGTCAATGGCAAGGTCATGAACAGGCGAGCATGGCGGCTGAACCCCTGGTCCACAAACGGCTTCGAGGCACAGCCCGCCTCGTGTGCCAGTAGTTGCGCCTCAATTCGGTGAACTCCCGGCGATTGTTGCAGGGTTTCGATCACATGCGTAAGCAGACGTCGCTCGACTTCGCCACGATCCATCCCGTTTTCGCCTTCGCGCACAAACAAATCGCCAATGACGCCTTTATTGTTCTCGTAAACAAAAAATGAGTAGCCGAAAACTTTGCCGCGTGAAACCGCAGCATAGCCGGGAAGGAACTTGGCATCCATGTAGCGCAGAATCATTTCCGCCGATCCGGTGTAGTCCCAGCAGAGCAGGTCCGCCCAAACCCGGATTTCATCGTCCAGCAAGGGACGCAGATCGGCCGAAGAAAAATGTCTGAGGTCTAGAATCTCCACCCGCACTCCTGCGAAAACGCCGGCTGGCGGAAAACCGGGGTGAATATCCGCGCAGCAATCCATGAGTGTAGTAGCAGGGAAGGGCAGTATCAAACCGAAGGAACAATGAGCAGCAACGCACCTAACGAGATACCAGATCCGACGGAATCATACTTGAAAGTCCGGCATGTAAGAAAGGGAAATGAGGCGAGAGTCCCGCAGGGATGGGCACCCTAATGCGCCGCAACATAGAAAAATTCCAGCTTCTGAGGCGGGAAATTCCCCAGATAAACAACTTTTCTGCCGGCCTGCTGGAATCTGGCCGAGCTCGTAGCGAGAAACAATTTGGTTGCGGTAGAACGCAAGACCAAATTCCGTCTCACGAGGCGCCAGAAAAATTGCCACGGGAAGATGATGAGGATCAAAGTTAGCCAATGAGTTTGCAACGGGCCGGGCCGAGAGCGTGTCATCCAGCGGCACTGCGCCGAAACGCATGGCAACTGCAAGTGCCAGGATTACGGGTGCCAGGGTAGCAATTCGCAATACTCGCAACTCAGACCTGACCAGCAGCACGAAAACCGCGATCGCAATAACAACCGCAATTGTGAGAGGGACGATGGCAGCGTTCCATGGCACCCGGTGCTCGAGGATGAGATATTGAACCACCAGAGCCGCAAAAACCAGCGCTCCTATTAACAGCGCGTGCGCAGCCGCGATAACCTGGGCCAGCCATTTCGCGATTCTCTCCGCCGACGATCTCGCGCGTAAAAATTGTGCTGCCAGAATTGCTCCCGCAGGAATTGCAGGCAATACGTATCCCGGCAACTTGGATTGTGAAATGGAAAAGAAGATCACCACTACGCCGATCCAGATCAACAGGAAAGAATACAGTGCGTCACTGGCAGGTTTTTGCAATTGCCGCACGGCTGTGACCAGCGCGACGACGGCGATGATGGACCATGGAACCCAGCCCAGCAACGTGACCGGGACGTAATACCAGAACGGCTCGGGATGATGGTAAAGATTGGTCCCGAAGCGCGCGAAATTATGCTCCACGATGAATTGGTGGAAGAACTGCGCATTCCGCAACTGCACCATTACATACCAGGGCAGCGCGATTGCGCACCACAGCAATATTCCAGGGATCCAGAGCGTCCTGAATGCTATCAGTGCTCTTCGCTGCAGTGCGGCAAAGATTAAGATCACAGCCGCGAACAGAAACAGCGCTACCGGCCCTTTGGCCAGAGTGGCGAGGGCCAGGAATCCGTAAAAAGCGACGAGATATTTTTTCTCGCCGCTCTCGAACCACGCATACCAAGCCAGCATTGCAATGCTGAAAGTTGCCGTTAAAGCCATGTCCATGGAAGCTGCATGCGCGAATCCAACGACGCCGGCGGATGTAGCGACCACCAGCGCGCCATCGAGCTCCGATCCAGGGCGAAAGCGGCGCAGAAACCAATAACCCGCAATCACCAACAGGAATGCGTCGAATACTGAAGGCAGCCGGGCCGCCCAATCACTCACGCCAAACAAGCGATACGCCAGCATCGCTTGCCAGTAGTACAGCGGTGGCTTTTCGAGCCAAGGAAGTCCGCCCAGAGTCGGGGTTACCCAGTCATGCCGGGACAGCATTTCGCGCGCGACTTGCGCATAGCGCGGCTCATCGGCGCCGATCAGCCCGAACGCGGCGAGCTTCCAGAGAAAAAAGAAAGCGGGAATAGCCAGCAGCAGGATCGAGTCAGTAAAGCGTGAGCGGTTCTTCACTCGGGATGCGTTCCTCTGTGGCGTTTCTCTGTGTAACTCTGTGCTCTCTGTGGTTAAAGCTTTCAAAAAAGATGGGGCAAAGAAAATCTTACTGGAAGTTTTGTGTGTCCCTGATTCTGCCCAGGATGCTCTCGACTGCCGCGTGCAGCGGCCCATCCACCGCGCAGCCGCTGGCGCAACTGTGACCGCCGCCGCCAAATTCTGCGGCGATCTGTGCAACATCAACCTGGCCCTTACTGCGCAGGCTCACACGAAAACGTCCATCAGGCAACTCGCGGAAAAATGCCCCAAATCCAAGCCAGCGGGCCTTCGCGTTGCAGCGCAGACAGTGCCGCGCCGAGCAGGCGCAACTTCGCGGTTGAATGTCCGAAATAAATATGACGAGCGCTGCGTGCCGGATCAGCTCCCGCGAGTACCAGTTCCCGCGCCAGTTCGAACGTATGCTCGCTAGTGCCTTCGAACATGAACGCCCCGGTGTCAGTCAGTACCGCTGTGTAAAGGCAGGTCGCGATCTCCGGGGAAATCTTGACTCCTGCTTCTCGCGCCATCCGATAGACCATTTCGGCCGTGGCCACCGCCTTCGGATCAATCCAATTCACATGCGCAAAGGTGCGGCCGCTCTTGTGATGATCGATGTTGATCAGGAACTGTTTTTCGAGTCCCTGTAAGCGCGTGCGCTGAACGCTGTCGCATTCTAAAAGGATGGCGGCGTCAAAGTTCCCGTTCACCCGCTCTGCCTGGATCACGGATGCCGCAAATGGCAAATGCTGATAAACGCGCGGCACTCCATGGCGCAAGACCACCTCGGCATGTTTGCCCATACGACGCAGAATTTCCTGGCAAGCGAGACTCGATCCTACAGCGTCACCGTCGGCACGGTCATGCGAGGTAAGCACGAAGCGCTCGCGGCGTTCGATCTCGGTCAAGACCTGGGCAAGCATGGAACCACTTCTATCCCTTCCTGGTTCGCTTCAGCAATTCGTTGACTCTGGCATTGAATTTATCCGAACGGTCGAGAATAAAATGCAATTCAGGAGCACGCCGCAGGTGCAACCGTTCTGCCAGTTCACGCCGAATGAATCCGACAGCCGCGGTCAGGCCCTCCATACTGAGTTCGCCTTCTTCATTGCTTCCGTGCACCACTACCAGCACTCGCGCGGAACGCCCATCTGGAGCTAGTTCTACCGAGGTGACGGTAGCGAGGCCAATGCGCGGGTCAGCCAACTCGCCTTCGACAATGGTGTCAATTTCCTCTCGCAGAGCCTCGGCCAGCCGCCCACGATGGTATTTCTGTCCGCGCCGTTCCACAACTCACCTCGAAATAAAAACCGATGAGAATATCAGAAATTGATGTTACTGGAATGTCAAACAGGTGATGCGGAATATCAGGATTTTGAGGTTTTTGTCCCAAATTATTGAAGGTGTCATCCCGAACGCGCCCGCTGAAGCGGGCGGGAGAGGGACCTTACGTCGGAATGCAGTACCCGTGCAGTCTGCAGGACAGCGTTCAGCGCAAGCTGCTCATTCAATCCTGTCGACGCCAAATCAAGTGCATGCGCATCGTAAGGTCCCTCTCGGGCGCGCTTTAGCGCGCCCATTCGGGATGACACTCCGTCGTTATAATTACAAAAACTCCACGAACGAATCCGCGACTTCCGCCCCGGCATTATTCGCGATGCGCATAGCCTGGCGCTCTACGTTCCTCATCAACCCATCCAGATAATCGCGCGAATCAGATACGCTGACCACGCCAACGGTCGCATGGTTCCACAGACTGGAGGCATCCAGCTCAGCCGTGGCAACGTTGAAATGCGCGCGTAGTTTGTCTTTCAGGCTGCGCACCACTTGGCGTTTGTCTTTGAGGGATTGCGCGTGCTCGATGCGGAGTTCGAGGGTAAGAAGGGCAACCATAAAGGCGTGGTTGGTCGTCGGCTCTCGGTCGGCAAACCAGCGCTCGGCTTATGAAGCACTGTAATTCTTGATTCGGACCGGCGAGGACGCCCGTCCCCCAGTTTGAGCGACGAGTGCTCTTTATGCCATCACTTCCGCCGCGACTTTTTCAGTCACGAAGGCTTCGATCACGTCGCCAACTTTAATGTCGCCATAGTTGGCGATGGAAATTCCGCACTCCATGCCGTTCGTGACCTGGCTGGCGTCATCTTTGAAGCGTCGCAGTGAACTGACTTTGCCTTTGAATACCACGATGTTGTCCCGCAGCAAGCGCACTTCCGAGTCACGTTTAAGCAGGCCGTCGGTAACTCGGCAACCCGCAACTGTTCCGACCTTTGGGATGCGGAAAGTTTCGAGGACCTGCGCCCGGCCTTGATACGTTTCTTTGATCGTCGGCTCGAGCAAGCCGGTCATGGCACGCTTGATCTCGTCCTGCAGCTCGTAAATGATCGAGTGCAGCCGGATGTCGACTTCTTCCTGCTCAGCCAGCTCCTGCGCTTTACGCTCCGGACGAACGTTGAAGCCGATGATGATTGCGTTCGATGCCGACGCCAGCAGCACATCGCTTTCGGTGATTGCACCGACGCCTGAGCGCAGCACTTTGAGGCGAACTTTGTCGTTCGACATCTTGGCGAGCAAGTCCCCTAAGACTTCGATCGAGCCGTGAACGTCGCCTTTCAAAATAATGTTCAGTTCTTTGGTTCCTGCGCTCTTCACCTGCTCAGCCAAGCCTTCAAGCGAAACGCGGGATGTCTTAGCCAGCGTGGCTTCGCGGGCTTTTTGTTCGCGATAGTCGGAGATGCCGCGGGCCTTGTCTCGATCAGCAACAACCACGAATTGATCGCCGGCTTGCGGTAACCCTTCCATGCCCAGAATTTCTACCGGCGTAGATGGAGGCGCCGCAGTGAGCTGCTGTCCGCGATCGTCGAACATGGCACGAACTTTTCCGTAAACGTTGCCGACCACGAAATTGTCACCGGTATGCAACGTGCCATTCTGGGCGAGAACCGTTGCCACGGGTCCGCGTCCGCGATCAAGTTTCGCTTCGAGCACTACACCAGTCGCTGGACGATCTGGATTCGCCTTCAACTCTTGCAGGTCCGCAACCAGGCAAATCATTTCGAGCAGCAAGTTCAAATTCGTTTTCTGTTTTGCGGAGACATCGACAAAGACGGTTTTACCGCCCCAGTCTTCCGGCATCAATCCGCGATCGGCCAGTTGCTTTTTCACGCGGTCCGGCAGGGCGCCCGGCTTGTCGATTTTGTTGACTGCGACGATGATCGGCACTTCCGCGGCGTGCGCGTGATCGATGGCTTCAAGAGTTTGCGGCATCACGCCATCGTCGGCAGCGACTACGAGCACAACGATGTCGGTTGCTTTCGCGCCGCGCGAACGCATGCGAGTAAACGCTTCGTGGCCGGGCGTATCCAGGCACACAATCTCGCGCCCGAAGCCTTCTGCGACGCTGGTGGAACGGATCGAGTCGAGCAGCGTGGTCTTACCGTGATCGACGTGACCCATAATTGTGACCACCGGCGGGCGAGGAACAGCTTCTGCGCCGCCTTCTTCGGTGGAAGTAGTTTCGGCAGCTTCTTTCGCGGCCTGCTCTTCGAAGCTGATGACGTTCGTCTCTGCGCCGAAGAACCGTGCCATTTCGCTGGCCAGCTCAGTATCCAGATTCTGGTTGATGGTCGCGAATACGCCTTTCGCCAGCAGCCGCGCGATCAGATCTTTTGCGCGGATCTCTAGTTTCTCGGCGAGATCTTTTACGCTGATTCCTTCGGTGATGGTGATGTTCCGCGTGATCGGCAGCGGTTCATTCGAAAGCGACAACCGCGGCGGCGGAACAAAGCCCTTCATCGGGCCTTCCTTCACCCCTCGAGGCACGTATCGCTGACCAGGCCTGCGCGCAGGCCCACCCGGACGACTACCAGGCCGCGTCGACCCGGGCGGCGGAAGGCCGGGTCCGACTCCAATCGGACGAGGACCGCCCATCGATCCTTGCCGCGTGGGATGCATTGGCCGCCGTTCGCCCGGCCGCATAGGCGGACGGGTGCCGGGAGCTCCCGCTGCTGGGCGCGGCCGTTGGAAAATAGGTTGACCGGGAACTGGCCTGCCCGGAGCTGGACGTCCAGACATCGGACGTATGGGCTGACCTGGCTGCGGTCCCGTGGCTCTGGGGGCCTGTGGTGCCGGCCGTGCCGGAGCTTGATAGACCGGTCGAGGCCCGGTCTGCGGCACGATCATTCGCGGCCCGGGCGCTTGCGGACGAACTGGCGGCGCTGCGGGCTTCTGAGCTTGTACTTGAGACGGCTGGGCTTGCGACGGTGCGGCGTGAGGTCCTGGTGATACAGATGCCGGAGGTGCCGTTGTACGCGCTGCCGGTGGAGCTACGGGCGCTGAAACTGACGGCGGAGTCGC